>DATBSM010000137.1:0-14800 GCA_036559785.1 Gemmatimonadales bacterium | reverse complement strand
TGGTGCCGTCTCAACGGAAGTGCGCGCCCGAACTGGGACGGGAGGGAGGCTCTCGACGACTCCGGTTGGCGCAAGGCCGCACTTCCGACTAGGTGAGAGCCCAACGCCGTGCTCGAAAACAAAATGCCCTGGGATATCTCCCGGGCATCCCCCCGGTGGGCTCGAGCCGCCGGCCGAGGAGCTGGGGAACTATCTCTGATTGATTGAGAATGCTGCCGCCTCACACTAGCCTTCGCCTGTGACCGATCTCGCGCTGAACCGACCAGCTCTGGTGCGCCGCGGCCTCTGGCTCAACTGGCTCACCATCGGCTACAACACGGTCGAGGCCGTAGTGTCAATGGCGGCGGGGCTGGCCGCCGGCAGCGTGGCGCTGGTGGGCTTCGGCGTGGACAGCGGGATTGAGGTGACGGCGAGCGTGGCAGCCCAATGGAGGCTTCGGGCTGACTACGACCTAAAGCGTCGGGAGCGGGTGGAGCGCGTCACGCACAGGATCATCGGGGTGTCCTTCCTGGCCCTCGCGGTCTATGTCGCGGTGGACAGCATGATGACGCTCTGGCAGCGCGAAGCACCCGAGGCGAGCCCCGTCGGCCTCGTCATTCTCGTGCTGTCGGTTTTTGTGATGCCGGTTCTGGCCCGAGCCAAGCGGCATGTAGCGCTCGCGCTCGCCAGCCGCGCCCTAGAAGCTGACGCCGCACAAACGTCTCTCTGTGCCTACCTGTCCGTCATCGCCCTTGCGGGGGTGGGACTCAACTCGGCCTTGGGCTGGTGGTGGGCCGATCCAGTCGCGGCTCTCCTCATGGTCCCAATCATCGCCCGGGAGGGCCTCGAGGGACTACGCGGCGAACCCTGCTGCGATGACGGCTGCGCGGCTGAGGGAGGGAGCGGGAAATAGCCCCCTCCCACTCGCTTCTACCGCTGACAACCCATCCCCATCGGACCCATAGGCATCCCCATTGCCTGCGCTTGCAAGCCCATGAGGCGCTGCATTCGGTCGGCGTGTGCCTGCATGCGTGCCCGCAGACTATCTCCCTGGAGCTTGGGCAGCTCAGTCATATCTTTGCGCACGGAATCACGGAGCGTAAGCCATTCGGCACTCGGGGTGATTCCGCGTGCCCGCATGTTGGCCATCATTGCGCTCATCATCTGCCCCGACATCTGACTATGCATGCCCCACATCCATTGCATCCGCTGGCCGGACATGTGCCCCATTGAGTCCAGCATTCCGCATCCGCCCGGCATCGAGCCCCATGCGCCACCCGGCATCATGCCCATACCTAAGACCATCATGCGCCGCATGCGGTCAATGTGGGCTTCCCTCATGGCGGTGAGATCTTTGCCGGACAGCCCCGGCATCGTCGTCAGGTCTCGTTGAATTGAATCCCGCAGGGTCATCCAGGGTGAGCCGGGACCCATCCCCATGCCTCGGCCCATCATCCCTGGCCCGCCCATCATCCCGATCGGGCCCATCATCTGCATCATCCGACCGGCCATCTGTTGATGGGCGGCCATCATCTGCTGCATCTGCGCAGGCGACCAGCGACTCATGGAGTCCAGGTGCATCCACATCATCGGCATGAATCGGATCGCCTGCGAATCTATTACGGACGCCTGCGCGTTCCGGCTCGTGTCCTGGGTTGTCACCGCAGCTTGCTGCTGCTCTGCGACACCTTGAGAGGAGCGAGAGGTACTGTTGCCTTGCCCACATGCGAGTTGCCAAGTCACAAACGCCAGCGAGGATAGCGTAGCGTAGTTGCGCATCTTAACCCCCTGTTGTTGTCGTCCGCCGAACGCGCCGTTAGCGAGGGCGGTGAGTGACAGTGACCGCTCTCAGCAGTTAGAGCTTGTCCAACGAGGGCGGTCGAGGGTTAGGGCGAGGCGACAGGCTCTGCGGCGTTCGCAAGTCGGACTGTGGTACGGAAGCCGGCTCGAAAGTCTCGGATGCAAACTCGATCGGCGCGAGAGGTAGGACGGTGCCCCGGTGGCAATCGCATCGGTCACGCAAGAACGACCAATGCAGCCCAGCGGGCTGCATCACTGTGACTGACGCACCACTATGCGACTGGTCACCGACTGCCACCTCAGCCATGTCGCTGTTGAGGCACCAGGTCGTGAGGATGAGTACCACCCACCGCAGCACGAGAGAACCAAGGGCGCGTTTCATCTGCCGTTGTGCAACTTAACGGGCACACACCCAGGGTTGGATGAGGAAAGCGTTAAGCTCTCCTCACGTGAACCATGGCTTGAAGCACCGCTGCCGAGGTCAGACCGCGGTGTAGCCTCCGTCGACCAGGTAGTACCCGCCCGTCATGAAGGACGCCTCGTCCGACAGAAGAAAGCAGACCAGCGGAGCGACTTCCTCAGGTTGTCCGAGCCTGCCGAGAGGATGGCGCGCCACGAGCGCGCGCTTATGGTCAGCCGGAAGATCCGCCAGGAGCGGTGTCTCGATGTATGCGGGACCCACGCAGTTGACTCTGAGCCCCTGCGGCCCGTACTCAGCTGCCGCGGTCCGGGTCAGCCCGACCACACCGTGTTTGGCAGCCGTGTATGCACTGTTGCCAACGGCCGCGACCATCCCGTGGATCGAGGCCATGTTGACGATCGCGCAGGTCCGACCACCCGCCTTCAGCATCGCCGGGATCTGGTAGCGCATGCCGTACAGCACGCCGTTCAGGTTGATGTCGATGACGCGCTCCCAGTCAGCGAGGTCGACGTCACCCACCGGCGCCTGGGCTCCGCCGATGCCGGCGTTGTTCACCGCGTAGTGTAGTGCGCCGTACGTGGTCACGACGTGGGCGACGACTCGCGCGGAGTCCTCGGCTCGCGCGGTATCCTGCTGTACGGCGCTGGCGGTACCACCCGCACCCACGATCTGTTGAGCCACTCGTTCGGCACCCTTCAGGTTGATGTCCGAGACGACGACCTTGACACCGTTTCCCGCGAGCCGCTTCGCGATCGCCTCACCGAGCCCGGAGCCGCCGCCGGTGACGAGAGCGACCCTACCCTCGAATCCGTTCATGCGAACCTCCTGCGTGGTTGCCGCTGGACCGATCGTGCGCCTTCGCGCATCATAGTCGCCGGCGCGCATGCAACCATATCATGCGGGCGAAGCTTGACGGAAGATGCCGGCGCCTCGTTTCTTCTCGCATCGAGCGTGGTAGCGTCCTTGCCGCGCTGGCAGCGATCCGCCCCAACCTGTTGGGGCCGACGGGCGTTCCTCACTACTCGGGGGCACACATGACCACATTCACCGTCGGCTACTTTGTCGGCAGCCTCGCAAAGGCGTCTATCAATCGCAAGCTCGCCTTCGCTCTCACGCGCCTCGCGCCGCCGCAGCTCAAGATGCGCGAGATCCCGATCGGGGATCTGCCGCTCTACTCGTACGACTACGATAAGGACTACCCTCTCGCCGGCCGCGCGCTGAAAGACGCCATCGCCTCGGTCGACGCCGTGCTGTTCGTCACGCCGGAGTACAACCGCTCGATCCCCGGCGCGCTCAAGAACGCGATCGACTGGGCCAGCCGACCGTGGGGGACCAACTCGCTCGCGCGCAAGCCGTCGGGCATCATCGGTGCGTCGCCAGGCAAGATCGGCACGGCCGTCGCCCAGCAGCACCTGCGGAGCATCCTCGCGTTCTGCAATTCGCCGCTGATGAACGCGATCGAGGCCTACATCGAGTTCCCGCCGACCCTGGTGACCGATGAGGGCGAGGTGACCGTCGACTCGACGCGCGAGTTCCTGGCCAACTACATGAGCGAGTTCCACGGCTTCATCACGCGCGTCTACACGGTCCTGCCCCGTGGCGGAGGCTGACGCGGTTCCTTGTTGACACACTTCAGCCTGACGTTCATGATGGACGTTGGCTGTCGAGCCTGCGCGCGTGTTTGCCGTAACTGTCTGCAGTTCGGATGTCCAGCCGTACAAGCTTCGTGAGAATCATTCGCGAGACGCAAGCCGGACGGCACCTGACGATTGAGAGACCATCGATGAAAAAGGTCAAGACTTCACGTTCGGGGAAGGCTGGCGCGACTGCCACACCGACGACTCGGCTCAGCCCCACTGTGGTGGGCCCGCTCCTGATTGCCGCTGTGGGTGACCATCCTCTGCTGGGGGCATTGCGCCTCGCGGAGGCGCTGGCGCGGCGGGGCCGGGTGGACGCGCACGTCCTGGCCGTGGTTCCGCCGCTCTCCCCGTCGCTGTCGGCGCTGGCATCGCTTGGCGCGGACCTCGAGCCCCGGGAGCTGGATGAGTTCCTGCGCGATAAGGCTCGCATCCGCACCCAGCGACGGGTCCACCAGGCGGTCGGCCTGTCATCCTTCTTCAGCACCAGTGCCGAAACCGGTCCGATCAGTGCCACCATCGCCGCGCACGCTCGGGCGCGATCGGCGGCCTACGTCCTGGTGGGGCTCGCGCCGGCCGATACTGCCGCCCGGAGCACCACCGCGGCTGCGGCCTCGCAGTTGGCGGTGGAAGTCGCCGTGCCCGTGCTGGCGTGCACGCCCGACGTGGACCAACTGCCCGACTCTGCGCTTGTGGTCACGGACTTCGGCGGGGCGAGCATCCGCGCGGCGCGAGCAGCTCTCCCGCTCCTGGCTGACGGCGCGAGCGTGACGCTGGCGCACGTGATCCCCACACTGAACGCGCCGTCGTCCGAGGCGCCAGCAATGAGTGCGGCGAAACCGGCAACCAACGTACTCCGACGGCTCGCGGACGACCTCGGTGACGTGGGGAATGTCACCGTGCAGATCGCGACGCTCGAGGGCGCGCCCCTCAGCGTGCTGGCGGAGTGGGTACCGCAATTCGATCTCATCGCGCTTGGCACCACGTCCAGAGCGGAGTCGGAAGCGGAAGGGCAGGTCACCGCGGCTGTGTTCCAGTACGCGCGGGGGAGCGTGCTGATTGCTCCTCCGGCAGCCGGTTCATTGTCGCCTCACCGAGACTCTCGATGAGGGTAGCAGAGCCCCGCGTCGTCTGAAGGTGCCTCCATAATTAGCAAGCTGCTGGCAGCGATCTCATACATTAGCACATGACCTTGAACGTGTGGACGGTGGGGCATTCTACGCGCCCCCTCCCGGACTTCCTTGCCGTCGTGGCGGCCTATCGGATTGAGGTAGTCGCCGATGTCCGCCGCTATCCTGGCTCCCGCAGTCAGCCGCAGTATCAGCAGCCGGCACTGGAGTCCGCGCTCCATGCCGCCGGAATGGCCTATGTGGCGCTTCCTGACCTGGGGGGCCGTCGCCAACCAGTCCCGAACACTCCGAACACAGCTTGGCAGAACCCGTCATTTCGCGGTTACGCCGACCATATGACGGGTGAAGATTTTGCCGCCGGTCTTGTCGAGTTGCTGACACTGGCCTGGGGGCTCCGAACCGCAGTCATGTGCGCGGAGATCCTCTGGTGGCGCTGTCATCGGCGAATGATCGCCGATGTGCTGGTGTCCGTTGGGGGGCACGTTATCCATATCTTGGATGCTAAGACCGCTCAGGCGCATCGGCTGAGGGCGCCTGCGCGCATCGTTCGCGGCGTGCTGACCTACGTCCCGGAGGGTTCGGCCGTTTGACGTGGGCTTCTGGCCGAAGGACCCAGGACCCCGCGAATCTCCAGCCGTGCCAGGAGCAGGTGATAGTACAGCAGTCCCTGATCCGGGCCCAACGTGTCGAGCAGCGTCCTCACCGCGATCGGAGCCGGCCCGCCAGCCAGAGCAAGGTTTCGCGCCACGCTGGTGTCGTTCGCGGGAAACACGTCCAGGCGCCCGAGTCCACGCAGCAGTATGACGGCAGCCGTCCACGGGCCAATGCCCTTGATGCTCCGAAGCAGGGCGCCTGCGTCGGAACTTGAAAGTGTTTCCAACCGGGCCTCGTCGAGCGTCTGCTCTCCGAGCGCGTCACAGACACGGCGCAGCGTCGCGAGCTTGCCGGCACTAAGACCGGCGCCGCGCAGCAGCCTGTCAGGCGCTCTCAGGATCTGCTCCGGACTCGGAAAGAGATACAGCCGGACACCTCCGTGTTCGATGGGCTCGCTCAGTCCCATTGTCAGGCGGCCCATGATCGAACTCGCCGCGTGGAGGCTGATCTGTTGGAAGACGATCGCGTTGACGCATGCTTCCCAAATGGTCGGGTAGCGTGGCGGCCTCACGCCCCGCATCCGCGATACCAGCCGATGCAGCCATTGAACCTTGGACGCCGAGCGGTAGAACCGGGTGAGGTCCACATCCACACCGAGCATCCGGCGCACCAGCTTGAGCAGCCGCGGATGGGCCCGGTGGTCACCCACGATCACGATGGTCAGAGTTACCGGGTCAGACTGGGAAACGCGTACGAGCGCGCAGTCGGACGCGTCCCCGAGCCAGCGTACATATGTCCCATCCGGGCTGAGCACATCCACCAGATTGGTCGACAGGCGGCGCAAGACATTGACGGTCAGGTCGAGGCGGTACGGTGCTCGGACCGCGATGGAGTAACTGCTTTCGGCCGGCTTGTCTGTTGGTCTGGTCTTACCCGTGCAAGTTTGAGTCACGACTTTACAATGCCAGCGTAGGAGGAATCGATTGGCTAAGAAACGCTTCAAACGGGGAGATCACGTCAGCTGGAACTCGGAAGCCGGGCGGGTCCGCGGCTGGATCACCAGAGTCATCACGACCAGGATCACCTTCAAAGGTTACACCGTTCATGCCAGCAAGGATGATCCGCAGTACGAGATTAAGAGCGAGAAGACCGATCACATCGCGATGCATAAGGGGTCGGCGCTCAGGAAGCTGGCTGACTGAGGAGTTCCTCTTACTGTCGGACGATGACGCGATGAGGATTGCCGCAATCAGATGATCCAGCCGATGCAGGCACGATAGATGGACTTGTCGTGCTCTCGAACTCCGTGAACAACCAGAGACAGACGACGGCTGAGGAGGCGAGCTGGGGGTTCGAAGTTGCTCTCCGACCCGATGAGACGTTCGGCCTCTTTGTGATGGCCCGCGCAAGGGTGGTGTGGAAGGCGCTCCGCTCGAGCGGCGCGGGCTCGCGGGCGTTCGCCCTCACGGCTTTGCGGGCGTGAGGTAAGGGCCCTTGGGGGTGTCGAGCGCCGGTGCGGGTTGCAACCCCGTCACCTCGAGGATCTCCTGCTCGTCGAGCGTCTCTCGGGCGAGCAGCGCCTGGGCCAGCGCATCCAGCTCCCGGCGGTGTTCGCTCAGGAGACGGCGGGCCTGGTCGTGACTCTCCTCGATGATCCCGTGCACCTCGGCGTCGATGGCGCGCGCGGTCGCCTCACTGAACGGGCGGGTGCCGTCGATGCCCGGGATCGCCCGCAGGTAGGGGTTCTGCCGCGGGGCGAGCTGCACCATTCCGAGCTTGTCGCTCATGCCCCAGCGCGTCACCATGTTGCGGGCGAGCTGGGTCACCTGCTCAATGTCGTTCTCGGCGCCGGTCGTCCTCGTGCCGTAGACGAGCTCCTCGGCGGCGCGTCCTCCGAGCATACCGATGATTCGGGCGCGCAGGTATCCCTCCGCATAGTTGTAGCGGTCGCTCTCAGGCCGCTGATAGGTCACGCCGAGCGCCTGCCCCCGCGGGACGATCGAGACCCGGTGCACCGGGTCAGCACCCGGGACCACAAGTCCGAGGATGGCATGCCCTCCCTCGTGGTAGGCGATCCGCTCGCGGTCCGCGTGGCTCAGGAGCAACGGCCGCTCGGGGCCGAGCACGATCTTCTCCAGCGCGTCGAGGAAGTCCCGTTGGTGAACTGCATTCTGTTCGCGCCGGGCCGCCAGCAGCGCCGCCTCGTTCACCAGGTTGCGCAAGTCGGCGCCGGAGAGCCCCGGGGTGGCTCCGGCGAGCTCGCCGAGGTCGACATCCGGAGCGAGCGGCACGGCGCGCGTGTGGACCTTGAGGATCGCTTCCCGGCCGTTCCGATCCGGCAGATTCACCACCACGCGGCGGTCGAACCGGCCCGGGCGCAGGAGCGCGTTGTCGAGCAGGTCGGGCTGGTTCGTCGCGGCGAGGACAATGACCCCCTCCCGGCTCGAGAACCCGTCCATCTCGGTGAGAATTTGATTGAGCGTCTGCTCCTGCTCGCTCGAGCCGCCGGCCACGAGCTGCCCCCGCGACCGGCCGATGGAATCGAGCTCGTCGATGAAGATGATGGCCGGCGCGTGCTCCCTGGCCTGCTTGAAGAGATCCCGGACCCGGGCCGCGCCCACCCCGACGATCATCTCCACGAACTCCGAGGCGCTCATCGAGAAGAACGGCACGGCGGCCTCGCCTGCGACCGCTTTGGCCAACAGGGTCTTTCCGGTTCCCGGAGCGCCCACGAGCAGCACGCCCTTGGGCGCCGTACCGCCGAGTCGGGTGTACTTCTGAGGGTTCTTGAGGAAGTCGACGACCTCGACCAGCTCGTTCTCGGCCTCGTCGATGCCCGCTACGTCATCGAAAGTGACGCGGGTGTCCTTCTCGGTGTCGAAGCGCCGCGCGGTGCTGCGGCCGATGCCCATGAGCCCTCCAGCCATGCCTCCCTGCTTGGCCGCTCGCCGAAAGAACCACACGTACAGTCCGATGAGCAGCAGCGCGGGGGCAAAGCTGAGCAGCAAGCTGAGCCACGTGTTCCCCTGCTCGATCGGCTCGGCGCTGATCTCGACGCCGTTGTCGATCAGCAGCTTCTCCAGGCCCGGGTCCACGAACGCCGGGAGCTCCGTGGCGAACCGGGTGATGGGTCGAGGCTTGAGGCCACGGGCAGTGTCCGGAGTGGTGGGATAAGTGACTGCCGAGCGGAAACGGCCCGTGATGCTCGCCCCGCGGCTGTAGATCTTCTCGACGTTTCGCTGCTCGACCTCTTGCTTGAACAGCGTATAGGATACCTTGCCCGGCTCGCCCGGCCGCGGGAAAAAGACCCGCATGAGCAGGAAATTGGCGAGCACGATGAGGAGGAAAGTGAGCCAGGCGCGACGTGGCGGCAGCGCGGGAGGCTTCGTCCCGGAGCCCGGCCGCTGCTGGTCCTTCCCCTGCGCTGGCATGTTCTCCTCCCCTTCTCAAAATCTCTACGGCGCCGATCCCAGGCGCGCCACCGCCCGCTGAGAATCCGGCCCACTATCAATGCGGAACCCGCACCGCGGGCGACCGTTTCGGTCGCAACATTCGGTCACCGGCTCTCCGGTGATCTCCTCGACGAGGGCCCGGGCCAGGGCGCAGACCTCCGGGTGCTTCGCCGTCACCGCCGAGAGCGGACAGCCGTACCCCTGTAGGGTATAGCCTCGCTCCGTGCGCTGCACCTCGACATCTCCTCCCAGGCTGCCCAGCGCAGCGGCGGCGGCGGCGACACGACCATCCCGATCGGCCGGAGCGGCCGCGCCCGAAGCGGCACGTTGGCCCACGGCACGCAGCAGTGCCGTCGCGCGCTCCCAGCCCTCCACCCGCGCGATCTCTTCGACTAACGCTCCCAACACGAGCGCGTAGGCTTTGGGGAACAGCTCTTCCCCGTCGCGGGTCAGCCCATAGAGGCGGGCCGGCTTGCCGCCGGTTTCCCGCTGAGTGCCCACGTGCTCGACGATGCCATCCCGCTCCAGTGCGGCGATGTGCGTCCGAACCGCGTTGTCGGTCAGGTGCAGGGCGTCCGCCAGCGCAGTAATCGTCAAGCCCGACCGGCGAAGCAGCGCGAGCAGCTTCGACGTGGTCTCACCAGTGAGTCGCTCCACCCAGTTGGTCATGATCCTCCAGTGTTGAACAAAC
The DNA here is from genome assembly GCA_036559785.1 of Gemmatimonadales bacterium. Taxonomy (GTDB): domain Bacteria; phylum Gemmatimonadota; class Gemmatimonadetes; order Gemmatimonadales; family GWC2-71-9; genus CAVVWJ01. The sequence continues at coordinate 5,096 of DATBSM010000137.1, read as the reverse complement.
ATATGGATAAGTCGTGATGTAGTCAATTTATCACATAAATTTATTGACAAAGTGTGGGAATTGCTATAACTTGTTGCCATGGTATTAGGTGCATCCTCACACCGGAGCGATCTTATGGCTCGACGCCTGACTTACCCCTTGTGGTCCCTCTTCTTGGCCCTCGCTCTGCCTGCCGGGCTTTACGCCCAGGAGGCCTCCCCCAAGCTCTCCGACCCGGAAGTCGCCCACGTGGCGGTGACCGCCAACAGCATCGACGTCGACCTCGCCAAGCTGGCCCAGTCGCGTACCGGTAACCCGGACGTGAAGCAGTTCGCGACCACGATGATCACCGACCACAGCGCGGTCAACGCGCAGGCAACCGCGCTCGCCACCAAGCTCGGCGTTACCCCGAAGGACAACGCGGTCAGTCAGTCGCTGCTCAAGGGCGCGGCCGAGGCACGCGCGGCGATCGAGCCGCTCAAGGGCAAGGCGTTCGACAAGGCCTATATCGACCGTGAGGTGGCGTATCACGGGGCCGTAATCGATGCGCTGGACAAGGTCCTGGTTCCCAATACTTCGAACGCCGAGCTGAAGAAGCTTCTGGTGGACGTGCGGCCGGCATTTGAGGCGCACCTGGCGCATGCGAAGAAGCTCCAGGGTTCGCTCGGAGCCGGCAAGTGAAACGCGGTATCCGTCGGATAGCAGGGCTCCCGATCGCCGCGTTGGCGGCGATCGGAGTTCTGGCGGTCGCCGGCGCCGCCGTTCCGTCTCGTTCCGCCGATCCCGTCACCAGGCGTCACGTCGTGGAGATCCGAGGCATGGCCTTTCACCCGGAAGTACTCGAGGTCCGGCGGGGGGACACCGTGGTCTGGATCAATCGTGACATCGTCCCACACACCGCGACCGCAACTCGAAAAACCGGATGGGATACCGGGACTCTCCTCCAGGGGAAGAGTGGGCAGTACGTGGCGTCTCACAGAGGTGAGGATCCGTACCTCTGCAAGCTGCATCCGGTCATGCTGGGCAAGCTGATCGTCCGGTAGGAGACCGCTTCGGTGGCTTGAGAGCGGCACCGATGGGATTCTCGCCGTGCAAATTGTGGAGGCTCACTTCCCCCCCTTGGCGATTCTCTGGCGGTCGGCGTTCACCTGCGCCACGATCCCGGGGTCGAAGTCCTCCGGCTCCCAGAGGGGGCGGATCTCGACATCGCCCGACCCCGGCGGGTTCGGGAATCGCTTGACCCACTCGACCGCCTCCTCGATCGACGGCACCTGCCAGACCTGGTAGCCTGCCACCAGCTCCTTCCTGATCCAGAGGGGCCATCATAATCAGCTGAATTCCAGCAACTTGCTGCCTTTGGCTTAGGTGCGAACACGGCAATGAGCGAAGCCCCGTTTCAGCCTCCTAAGTACCCCAGCTCATCAATCCTTCGTCGGTCAGCACGCGAGTGACTGAGCCGCAAAGCGCTGCAGCAGCGTACGCTGCTCGGTCATCGCTGCCCGGATGTGCCCCAACTCGGGCGCCATCCTTGAGCCGGCTGCCAAGTGACGAAATAGAGACTGGGCAATCGGGAGTCGGCTCGGCACGGACCTGGCGGCAAAACCCTTGATCGGGTTCGCGGCGCGACCCCCCTCACCTCCCGTCAATAGTCATGTTGCCGTCGATGTCACTTAGCGAATGGTTGGGTCCGAAGTTGAGCAGCCGACTGCTGGTCTCGACCCGACGCCCCTTGTCGGCGCCTTCGGTGATCGTGCCGACCAGGTGGGTCTGACCCGAAACCGGCTCGACGGTTCCACTCAATTTTGCTTTGAACGATTCTGAAGCCGGCACCGCAGTGACTATCCAGGATGAATGAACCGGTATCTTGCCGGCTTGCCCGGACGACCCCTCATCGAAGCCGAACACGAGGGTCGCCTTACCCTGCCGCTCGCCATTCACCGTACCCGACATGGTGTACTGTCCCGAGCTGTCCCGCCTGATCGCCTTCACGTGATACGACAGCTCGATCTTCCCATGCTGACTTGCCGTATCGGCCGAAGTCACACTCTGACCCTGCAGCGAGTGTCCGATGGATACAAGCGCCAGGCTCAGTACCACAAACGCACGACTCTGGACTCTGGTGAACATTGTGACCTCCTCAGAAGCGATCGTGAACAGCTTCGGCTCAGCCGAAGACTCCTCCGTGGAGCGGGGCAACCCCCCGCTCCGTGACCTATTGTGCGGGACATCCATCCTCAACGTTCGCTCAACTAGCCGGTTCTCCTCAGTCGACCTGACTCATGCCGGCAACCGCATTTGTTTCCGCAGACTCTTGTCGAACGCCGACGCGGGCACGAAGCGCCGAAGCAAACTGACCTGGCGAGCCATCCGGCCTGCGGCGTAGCGTCGGTTCGGGTTGACCTCGGTAGCAGCCTTCACGACCGCATTCGCGACCAGTTCCGGCGTGTCGGCACTCTTCATCTCGTCCCGCAGAACTCCCTCCGCGTTCGTTCGTGCCGACCGATAGACGTCGAGCTGCTGGTCTGCCTGGTAGACGTTGCCCTCGAAGGAAGTCCGCGTGTAGGCCGGCTCGACCAGCACCACTCTGACCCCCGTGGCTCTGATTTCATGGTCCAGCGACTCTGAATACCCCTCCAGGGCGTGCTTGCTGGCGGCGTACAGGGCCATGAACGGCGCCGGGATCAGGCCCATGACCGAGCTGATATTGACGATCCGTCCCGACCCCTGGCGGCGCATGGTGGGAAGCACCGCGTTGGTCAGGCGAAAGACGCCGAACAGGTTGACGTCGAAAAGGGACTTCGCCTGCTCCACTGACGACTCCTCCGCCCCCGCGACCAATCCCACCCCCGCGTTGTTGACCAACAGATCGATGCGGCCCGCCTTCGCCAGCACCTGACCTATGGCGGTCTGGACCGACTCGTCGCTGGTCACGTCGCACATCAGATACTCGATACCCGGCGCCCTCGTCGCGGGAGGCCGGCGATAGGTACCCAACACCCGATAGCCGGCCGCTTGAAGCGCCCGCGCGCTCGCCTCACCAATCCCTCCCGATGCGCCCGTCACGATCGCCACGGGCCGAGTCTGCTGCTCCTGATGGTCTGCCATACCGTGCTCGCTTTCCGTTGAGGTCCAACTGCCGTCCCGTATATGACGTGCATCATATTCGTGAGCAAGCGCCGACCCGGCATCGGTGCATCGGGTATCAGCCTGCTGGGGTGAGGTGGTTCAGCGCCTTCTGGCGAAGCGCGTCGGAGAGCTTGGGGTCGTCCACGGCGCGGGCCAGGACCAGCGCACCGACCGCAGTGGCAATGGTGACGAGTGCCCGTTCGTGCGCGCCCGGCTGTCCCCACTCGGGCGAATGGCGGGCGACGAGATCGATCATCTCCTTGATCCGTCGCGTCGCGGCGCGCCGCACCCGGGGCGCCTGGCGCGGCATTTCCGAGCCGAGCGCGGCAACGGCACAGCCGGTCTCCACGCTCTCGACGTGCGCCTTCGAGAGATAGGCCCGCAGCATCGCGTTCAGGGCCTGCTCCGGGGGCGCGGAGGCGGCGACACGCGCCATCGTGGCTACCGTGTCGGCACCGGCACGATCGGCCGCTTCGGCCAGCATTCCTTCGCGCGAGTCGAAGTGGGCGTAGAAACCGCCGTGCGTGAGGCCGGCCTCCTTCATGATCTCGGCCACGCCGGCACCGCCGTAGCCGCTGCGCCGGATGGCCCGGGCGGCAGTCTCCACGATGCGTTCGTGGGTGGCTTCCTTGCGACTGGAGGCGGGTTGCCTCGAACTGGCGGCGCTCATATGACGATCATCATACGGCCGAGACGGCCCGAGCGCAAGGGGCACGTGGCCGGTACTCCGCTAGGCTCACTCCCCCCCGTTGGCGTTTTTCTCGCGGTGGTCGTTCACCTGTGCCACGATCTCAGGGTTGAAGTCCTCCGGCTCCCAGAGGGGACGGATCTCGACGTCGCTCGTCCCCGATGGGTTCGGGAACCGCTTGGCCCACTCGACCGCCTCCTCCATCGACCGGACCTGCCAGATCTGGTAGCCCGCTATCAGCTCCTTGGTCTCGGTGAAGGGGCCGTCGGTCACCGACCGCTTGGCGCCGCTGAAGTGGATCCGCTTCCCGAACCTGCTCGGCTTGAGGCCGTCGCCGGCGAGCACAATTCCGGCCTTCACCAGCTCGTGGGTGTACTTCTCCATCGCCTCGAACATCTCGGCGGAGCCTTCCATGTCGAGGGGGGAGTTCTGCGCCTCGGTATGCTTCGTGGCCTTCCCGATCACCATGACACGCATGATGCCTCCATCTATCGCTGGGGTGAGGTGAGGCTTATCCGCCGCTCCCTTCACCAAGACATCGAACGGGGGTGCACGAAATCGACATCCTTGCCTGCTGTAGGGTGGGACGGGCGGAGAGGGGATCGGGGAGGCCGATGCCTGTGAAAAAATGCCGAGGGCTTCCGCCCTCGGCGCCATGTCGTCGCGGGCGAGTCGCGAGATCAAGCAGGAACGTAGGTCAACCTGACCACATCCTCGCCAATCCGATCATTAGTCATCAGGCGGAGCGGCGGCCGGGGTCCGGCAAAATATGGCTTGCCGTGACCAAGCACGACGGGGTGCAGGTAGATTCGATACTCATCGATCAGGCCAAGTTCGGTGAGGCTTTGCGCCAAGTCCGGGCCAGCAACTTCGATCTCCCCGTCGCGCTCGGCCTTCAGCTCGCGGATCGCGCCCTCAAGATCATCCTCAACAAGCCTGGCGTTGGGGCCGACCGACTTCAACGAGCGCGAGACGACCCATTTCGGCTGGTTACGCCACGCCGCCGCGAAGGCGCGTTCCTCTGCATCCCATTCAGGATGATCGTCGTCCCAAGTAACGCATGACCTCATACATTTGGCGACCGTACACACTGCCCGCCTGCCCCTGAGCCTCCTCGATGAAGTGGCGGAAGAGCGTGGGGCTTGGTGCAAACGCCATATGGTCGACGTAGCCGTCCAGGGACTGGTTCATTCCGAACACGAGCTTAGCCATACCACTTCCTTTTTCCTCACGCGTCACCACGCGGCACATCCGCGCGGGCCTGATTGCGTTATGCAAACCATGGGCCGCTAAACTAACCCGG
>DATBSM010000136.1:0-3899 GCA_036559785.1 Gemmatimonadales bacterium | reverse complement strand
GCACACGGATGCACAAGTCCCGTGCGGTCCCAAGGACCGCCGATACAAAGAGGGCCGCCTTATGGGCGGCCCTCATGTCCATCATGTGCGGATGTCCGTAAGGCCGACCCCTCTACCGTATCAGCTGACGCCGCAGCTTGGTCATCCGGCGGCGCACCGACCCATCGAGCACCCGGTCTCCTACCCGGATGATCGTCCCACCCAGGATCTCCGGTTCGATCAAATAGGTCGCGATCACCTCTTTGTCGAGCTCCCGGCTGAGGCTCTCTTCGATGAGTGTTTTCAGCTTCTGGTCAGGCTTTCTCGCCAGCGTCACCGACGCGCGAACCCGATTGAGCTTCAGGTCGAGCAGGCCCTGATATTCGTGCGCGATATCCCGCAGGATCTGCTGCCGGCCGCGCTTGACCACGGCCTGGAGCCAGAGCACGAACTCCCTTGGGGCCTGTTTCAACGCCTCCCCCAGGAACCGCGCCTTCTCGGCCTTGGGTACCCGGGGCGACATCAGCACCGCCTTGACCCTCGGGATGGTCTCGACCGCAGCGGCCACCGCATCGATCAGATCCGCAAAACGGTCCTGCTGGCCGGTCCGCTGGGCCAGCTCGAACAGAGCCTCGGCGTAGTTGCGGGCGACGGTTTCAGTTCTCAATTCTTCACGTCCACCCGGGAGAGGTACTCCTCCACCAGTTTACGATCGGTCTCGGAGGTGAGCCGCTCTCCGATCAGCTTGGAGGCCGCCGCCAGGGAAAGGTCCACCGCCTCCCGCCGGAGCTCGGCGATGGCTCGGTCGCGTTCGGCCACGATTTCCTGCCGGGCCCGCTCCAGCAGCTGCTGCTGCTCCTGAAGCGTCTTCTCCATGGCCAGGGCCCGCTCCTTCTCGGCGGTGGTCCGTGCCTCCACCAGCAGGGCATGCGCCTGGGTCCTCGCATCGGCGAGCAGCTTCTTGTGCTCGGCCAGCAGGGCTTCTGACTCTGCCCGGTTGCGCTCCGCCGTGTCGAGCTGCTCCTGCAGGGCGCGCTCTCGCGCCTCAACCGCACCCAGCAGAGCGGGGTAGGCAAACTTCCTCAGGATCAGCAGCAGCAGCAGGAAGACGAACACCGTCCAGATCATCAGGCCGGGTTCCACCGACAGCGGACCGCCGGCGGCGTGCTCTTCCTGGATCGGTGCAACGGTGGTCAGGGTCATGCGCACATCTCCTGAGTGAGCTATTGGCTATTGGCTATTGGCTGATCGTGCTCGTGATCAGCCAATAGCCATAGCCATCAGCTAATACCTTCTAGAACGTGATCTTCGACTGAATCAGGAACCCGATGACGGCCACGAACAGCGCCACGCCTTCGATCAGCGCGGCGGCGATGATCATCGCCGTCTGGATCTTGGCAGTGGCCTCGGGCTGACGCGCGATACCTTCGGTGGCCGAGCCGCCGATGCGGCCGATGCCGACGCCGGCACCGAGCACGGCCAGTCCGGCAGCGAGACCGGCACCGATGAGACCGAGCCCCTTACCGCTGGCGGCCGACGCGGCAGCCGTCTCCTGAAGCAGGGCGAGCATGTACAGCATGTCTGACTCCATAGCTTGAGCGGGAGACCGATTGTGTCATCTGCGCTCGCCATGCGTGGGCCGCATCTCCCGAAACGGCCTTGCCCTGGCAACCCGCCGGCGTTCCCTGTGAGGAACAGCGGGCATCGTCCGCCATCCGGCGGAGTACGTCTCCATCGGGGTACGAGCGGTTTCCCGATGGATCAGCGGGGCAGCGGGGCAGTCAACAGACAGCCCTGAGTGCCCCCTGTCTCCCCCGTCCCAGCACCACACTGCCTTCTCCGGTTCTCCACTGCCCCGCCGCCCCGCCGCCCCGCTGCCCCGCTAATGTTCCGCCCGCATCAGCCCGATGAACACGGCCACCAGCAGGGTGAAGACGAAAGCCTGCAGGAACGCGACGAACAGCTCCAGCACCATCACCCCGGTCGCCAGCAGAGAAGCCCCGATGCCAACCAGGTAACTCTGAAACAGGAAGGTCAACCCCAGCAGCGCCAGGACCAGCACGTGTCCCGAGGTCATGTTGGCAAAGAGTCGAACCGCCAGCGCGAAGGGCTTGGCCAGCTTGCCGATGAGCTCGATCGGGGTCATGACCACCAGCAGCAGCACCTTCAGCGCCGCTCCACCTACGCCCCCCGGCAGCCCCGGCGGAAGGTAGAAGATGGTCTTCATGTAGCCATTGAACCCCAGGGTCCGCATTCCCGTCAGCTCGATGACGAGGAATGCGATGAGGGCCAGGGCCGCGGTAACCGAGATGTTGCTGGTGGCGGTTGCGCCCCACGGCAGCAGCCCCAGAAGGTTCATGGCCAGTATGAAGAAGAAGACCGTCAGCAGGAAAGGTGCGTACCCCTCGCCGTGGTGGCCCACGTTGGGCAGAACCACCTCCTGCCGGATCCAGAGCACCATCGCCTCCATGGCCGCGGCGAACCCCTTGGGTGGCCGCCCCTGTGCCTGGGCCCGCGCGTTGGAGCGGGCGCTGAACAGGAGCACCAGCGTCACGAGGGTGGCGGCCAGTAGCATGTAGACCAGGTGCTTGGTGGGCGACAGATCGAGGAAGCGCGGCTGACCGTGGGAATCGGTGCCGAGCGGGATCTTCCAGTTGTCGGGAAGATGGATGTTCCCGAACGGCGTCTCCACCTCGTGCGAATTCGCGATGTGGTGGGCGATATCGATCTGGTTGCTGCTCGCCTCGTGCTGGCCCGAAGGAGCCACGGCGTCGTGGGCAACCTGGGCCGTCGGTTTCTGCGCGAGAGCAGGAGCGGTGAACACCCCGCCCGCGACCGCGGTCAGTCCCAGCCTCATCCCAATCGAACGCCAGCTACGAATCATCATGCCTTGATCTCGGAGTGTTCCCCAGAACCGCCACCACTTCCACAACCAGCAGTACCAGCATGGTGCCGACGAGTGACCCCAGAGTGGCGATCAGCTCCCAGCGAAGCTCGGGCACCAGAATCAGCCCTGCGATGGCCACCAGCGCCAGCCGGACCACCATCCCGAGGACCCAGACCAGTTGAAATCGATCGGTGCCGATGCTCGTGACCGTCCACCAGCCGAGTGGCGCCTGCACCAGGAGTGCCACTCCGATGCCCCAGACCACCTCGCGCCGAATGTCCGGGGATACCGTGAACACCGCCGCCAATCCTACCGTCGCCACCACCAGGAGCCCGATCAGATAGCGGCCCCGCGTCGTCATGGCTTTCCGTTGTCCTTCCGGCCCAGGGACTTAATGAGCCAGTACATCGTACCACCAAACCCGAGGAACGCCGCCAGAACAGTCAGCACCCCTCCGGTGTCGAACTTTTGATCCGCCCAGTGCCCGATCCAGACGAAAAGGACCAGGGTCACTGCCAGTTGGACACCCAGGGTGGCGTACCGCATGGACACCTTCTTTCCGCGCAGGATTTACGGCGCTAACCTACCCGCTTGTGAAATTTTTCGCAAGGAAAAGAAGAGGCTCTTGGCTGTTGGCCATTGGGCACCGGTCAAGGGCATGTTGAAACAGATATTCCGCATCCGAGACAGTAACTTGGGGTCAAGGGGTATTATTCTCAGGTACGCCCCCGGCTACCATGCCGCGATTGCCAATAGCCAATAGCCCATAGCCATCAACCATGACCGCTACTCATACCGCTCCGCACGATGACGTCCAGCAGCTCGAGCGCCTGGTCGGCGCCGTCACCCGGCTCAAGAGCCAGGTGGCTCAGCGCATCGTGGGCCAGGAGGACGTGGTCGACGGCATTCTCACGGCGGTGCTGGCCGGCGGCCACGCGCTCCTGATCGGCGTGCCGGGCCTGGCCAAGACCCTCATGGTCCAGACCGTGGCCGAGGCGCTGAGCCTCACCTTCAATCGGGTCCAGTTCACTCC
>DATBSM010000135.1:0-10182 GCA_036559785.1 Gemmatimonadales bacterium | reverse complement strand
AGCTCCGCTTCCGGCGCCGACTCCCTGGCGACTGCCATCATGGAGGGCGCGACGTCGACCCCCGTGGCCGAGGCAAAACGGCCGCGGAAGTGGCCCAGCACGCGACCCGTGCCGCAGGCAAAGTCCAGATGGGCGACCTTCTCCGGCTGGAGATGATGCCTGACGATTCCGTCGAGTACACCTTGCTCGAGCCGCCAGAGCATTGCGCGGTGGGGGTTGACCCCCGGCGTGAAGGTGTCGTGATAGTCGCGTCCCTTGGCTTTGTGGGACTCGGTGTAGCCCATAGTGCTCCTTGAGTGCTCGATGGTGTCAGCGCTGGCTCGGTCTCAGGCTGGCCGGCCCTTCGGCGCCAGCCCTCGCAGAAAGTAGGCCAGATCGACCATGCTGTGACGGTAGGCGAGGGCGCGCAGGGGACCCTTGAGGCGGCGGGTCATCCGGACGAATGCGGGGGTGATCTCCGTCACGAAGCTCCGCAACATGTCGCTGTCCAACCCGTGAGGTCCAACCGAGGCGTACCTGGCCAGGAAGTGGCGGGCGACTCGATGCCGGCCCGCGACCGGCCACTGGCCGAACAGGCGCCGGTGGAACAGGCTCATCAGGAAGACGGCCACGTCGATTTCCGGCGCGCCGAGGTCCGCGTCCACGCCGGTCCATTCGGCATTCGACCAGTCGATGACGGCGATCTGGTCGATCGCCGGAAGGTAGAGAACGTTGGTCAGGGCAAAGTCCCCATGGAGCGGCACCCGCTCTCGCTGTGGATCGATGCCCATTCCGCCCCGGTGAACCCTGGTATCGGCCTCAGGCCGTTGCATGAGGCTGTGGATCGCGGCCAGCACCTCCGCCGCCCGGCCGGCTATTTCCACGCTCCGCTGGGGATCGGCGAGAACCTGGTGGAGGTCGGTGAGAGGCAACCGCTCGAACACGGTCTCTCCCCGGGCATCGTCGAATGCCACGATCTCCGGCACGACGAATAGCCCGGTCTGCTCGCCCACCAAGCGCCCCGCCAAGGTTCGCAGCCGCTCCCTCCGGCTCGGCCCGGGTTCCTGGGTCTTGACGACCAGGTCGCCGCGAACCGTAACGGCTCGGCCCGCGGTCGGGCGTTGTGGCTGCACAGTCGGACAGGCCTCCGTGAACACTCGTGACTCCTGCCGCGGAGAGCAACTCACGCGCCCCCTTGGCGTGCCTGGAATCTGCTTCTGGGAGAGGATTCGGCCGAACAATAGGTCAGCCGATCGAAGTGCCGCAAGCGGCCGCGGCACACTTGACCTGGCTCTCTCCAGCGGCCTTCCTTATGCATCATTTCGGAAGTGCTGCATTTCTGACGGTTCAACGTCAACGACCATCGACTGGAGTAGAAATGCGACACGCCGGAGTGGGGACCGCGCGGGCGGAGACCGGTGAAGGATAGCCCTACCAGCCTGACCAACAGGGCAGTTAGCGGCATGGCCTGGGTGGCGTGGGGGAGCGGGGCAATGGCCCTGCTGAAGGTGGGCGTGCTGGTGGTGCTCACCCGGCTTCTGTCCCCCGCGGATTTTGGCGTGGTGACGGCCGCGCTGGTTGTCGTCGACTTCTCCCTCAACTTCTCCCAGCTCGGGTTGGGTCCCGCCCTGGTGCAGCGCTCGGCCCTCGAGCCGCGTCACCTAAGCACCGCGTTCTTTGCGTCAACCGCGCTTGGTCTCCTGGTCGGCGCAATCGTCTGGCTCGCAGCTCCATTGATAGCCCACTTCTTTCGGATGGAGCACCTCGTACCGGTGGTCCGCGTCCTCGCGCTGACCTTCCCCATTGCCGGGGTCGCAATCGTTTCCGACAGCCTGCTCTCGCGGCAGCTGCGCTTCCGTCTGATCGCCAACCGGGGTCTGTTCGCGTACGCCCTGGGATACGGAATCGTGGGCATCGGGCTCGCTTCCATGGGCTGGGGAATATGGGCCCTCGTCTCGGCGCAGCTTACCCAGACGGTGGCTCGAACCGCGATACTGCTCTGGGCCGCCCCACCGCAATTCCGGCCGCGGCCGGACTGGCAAAGTTTCCAGGAACTCATGGACTACGGTGTGGGGCAGAGCGTCGGCCGCATTGGAGTCATCCTGGCCAATCAGGCGGATAATCTGGTGGTCGGACGCTGGCTCGGAGCCGTGGCCCTCGGCCTGTACGGCCGGGCGTACCAGCTGATGTCGCTTCCCACCGCACTCCTCGGGGATATGCTCGACCGGGTACTCTTTCCTACCATGTCCCAGGTGCAGCACGATCAGCGCCGGCTCGCCTCGGCCTACTTGCAGGGCACCGGGCTGATAGCACTGATGACCCTCCCGACTGGCGTCGTGGCGGCGCTGCTGGCACCCGAGCTGGTGGCGGTGGCGTTCGGTCCCCGGTGGGCGGCGCTGGTCCCGCCGTTCCAGGTGCTGGCGCTGGGGATGATGTTTCGTACCAGCAGCCGCATGAGCGACTCGCTGTCTCGGGCCACCGGGAAGGTGTACCGCCGAGCGTGGCGCCAGGCGGCATACGCCGGGCTGGTGTTCATCGGGGCACTGATCGGGCAGCAGTGGGGCGTTACCGGCGTTGCCATCGGGGTACTTGCCGCCTTGTGCGCCAATTATCTATCGATGGCGCATTTAAGCCTGACCGTGATCGATGTCCCCTGGACGCGGTACGCCCAGGCACAACTCCCGGCCGTTCTGCTCGCCATCTTGTTGGCCGCCGTCACGCTGGGGGTCACCACCGTGACCAGGCACCTCGGCCTGGCACCGTTTGCGAGTCTGCTGATCGGCGCGGCGGCGGCTGCGGCCACTGCCGTACTGGCCGCCTGGCTGTTTCCGAAGCTGGTCCTGGGGGAAAACGGCATCCGGATGCGGGACACTCTCCGGACGTTTGCCATGGCCCGCCTGCGTTCGGTGCGCTGAGGGGGCCGGCTTGGCGGGCTGTCAGCCCGGAGAATGTGCGGTGCCCATCGCACAAGTGTTGGACGTACTCGACACGGTGAGCTTTCTCTCTTGCTGGGGAGGACCCTGGTCGCAGAAAGGGGGTCCGGGGATGGCCTGGATCGTGCTTAATGCGCCGCTCGAGTCTCTTGGAGTCATGGATCTTCATGCGGGACACGATGATGCCGGTTAGCACGCAATGAAGCCGGCCCGCCCGGTAGCGCTCTTCATGCCCTCGCTGCGTGGTGGCGGGGCCGAGCGGGTGGCGATCAATCTTGCTCAGGGCTTTGCCGCTTTGGGCGTACCCACGGATCTGGTTACGGCAAGCGCCCGGGGCCAGCTCGTGGGGCAGACTCCTGCGGGGGTACGGCTGGTGGATCTTAAGTCCCCCCGCACCATACTGGGTTTGCCGGGGCTGGTGGCATATCTCCGGCGCGAGCGGCCCGCCGCAATCATCGCGTTCATGGACCACGCCGGCATCATCGCGCTAATGGCCCGGCGATTGAGCGGCATCCCCACGCGGGTGATCTGCACCGTCCACAACACCATCACTGCGGCGGCCCCCAGCTCAACCAATCTTCGCAGCCGGTTAATGCCTCGGTTCCTCCGGGCCTTCTATCCCTCCGCCGAGGCAGTCGTCGCGGTGTCCCATGGGGTCGCCAAGGGGTTCAGTGACGCCACCGGGTTCCCACTCGGACGGATTCAGGTGATCTACAATCCCGTGATCACCACCGACATGATCGCGGCTGGGACGGGCGAGCCGGGTCATTCGTGGCTGCTGGATGGAGGCCCGCCGGTTGTCCTCGGCGTGGGGCGCCTTACCCCGCAGAAGGATTTCGTGACCTTGATCCGCGCCTTTGCCAGGGTCAGGCAGCAGCGTCCGGCCCGGCTCCTGATCCTGGGCGAAGGTGAGGAGCGTTCCGCCCTGCAGGGTCTGGTGCGCGAGTTGGGGCTCGATTCCGACGTCGCCCTCCCGGGCTTCGTCGCCGGTGCCCACGCCTGCATGGCGCGTGCTGCGGTGTTCGTGCTCTCGTCTGCGTGGGAGGGGCTGCCCACCGTGCTGATCGAAGCTCTGGCGGTCGGCGCACAGGTGGTGGCGACCGACTGCCCGAGCGGCCCCCGGGAAATCCTTCGGGGTGGCGAGCTGGGCCGGCTGGTGCCCCCGGGTGACGTTCCTGCGCTGGCCGAGGGCATCCTCGGCGCGCTGGCCAGCTCCGCCCCCCGGGTGCCGCTCAGTGAGCTTCGCGAGTACACCCCGGAGATTGCGACCCAGGCGTATCTTCACCTCACGCACAACGGGAGCCGCTGACCGTGGTCGCTTATCTCTGCACCTGGCTCCTTGTCTTTGCCATTCCCTGGGAGAACGTCGTATTCATTCCAGGAATCGGCACCATCAGCAAACTCTTCGGGATCGGCGCGTTCGGCGCAACGCTCCTGCGCGTGCTCCTGCAGAAGAAGATTCGGAGGCTGGTGCCTTTCCACTGGGCTGCGTTTGCCTACCTCTGCTGGGTCCTCCTGTCGGTCATGTGGTCGGTCAACGAGACCTGTCATGAGGGGAAACTCTGCGACGTCCCCCAGACGATAAACACCTACGTCCAGCTCTTCCTGATGCTATTCGTCATCTGGGAGGCAACCCCCACTCCTTCCCGGGTCACCAACCTGCTACAGGCATACGTCCTGGGCGCATACGTCGCCGCGGGGAGCACCATCTATAATTATTCCATCGGAGAGCAAGCCGGGCATTCCGCCGCCCGATTCACAGCGACTGGCTTCGATGCCAACGACCTGGGGATGATGCTGGCTCTCGCCTTGCCCATGGCATGGTACCTCGCCTCCGTCTCACGATATTCATTTCAGCGATGGCTGAATCGGGCCTACTTCGTCTTTGGAGGAGTGGCGATCCTCCTCACCGGTTCTCGCGGCGCCATGCTGGCCACAATCGTTGCGCTAGCCGTGGTCCCATGGACTCTGACCCACCTGCGCCGTGGCGTAAGAATCGTGGCTATCGTATTCATCGCTGGTGCCGGGGTGGCCGGGCTGACATTCGTGCCGGCCGCGACATTCGCGCGTTTGTCCACCACCGGGACGGAGATCTCGGAGGGCGATTTGAACAGCCGGCTCGAGATCTGGAAGACCGGTTTCAGCGTGGTGCCAGAGCGCCCTCTGCACGGATTTGGACCCGCGGGCTGGCGCACCGCCGTGACCGCCAGGTTCGGCGTCAAAGGCGCGCATGACACCTTTCTCGCCATCCTGGTCGACGAGGGACTCATCGGGCTCCTGCTGTACCTCAGCATGTTTGTCATGGTGCTGAGGGGAATCCTGGTGCTCCCGACCTTCCAACGCCGGATAGGCCTGATCCTGCTGGCGACGCTGATCGTGGCGATTACGCCGTTGGACTGGGACACCAAGAAGCCGGCCTGGGTGATCCTCGGCCTGCTGGTCGCCTACTCCGAGGTGCTCGCGCATGCGCAATGGGGCCGTGACCCCCGTGCAGCCATGAGGCCGCAGGGTAACCGCCCCGGCTCACCTCAGCAGGCGCGGATGCCGCGCCGGGTGATCGCCAGATGACCGCGCGCGCGGCGGTGGCCGGGAAGACCCCGAGAGTGAGCGTCATCACCACCGTGTACAACGGCGAGGCGTACGTCGACCGCGCCATCCCCGGCATCCTGGCGCAGAGCTTCGACGACCTGGAATTCATTCTGGTCGACGACGGATCGACCGACAGCACCCCGGAGATCCTCCGCGACCTGGCCCGCCGCGATCCCCGCGTTCGGATTTTCGCCCCCGGGCGGCTCGGTTTCGCGGCGGCGGTGAACTACGGGATTCTCCAGGCGAGAGGGGAGTACATCGCGCGGCAGGACTTCGATGACTGCAGCTACCCCGACCGGTTGCGGCTCCAGGTGGCCTTTCTCGATGCTCACCCCGAGGTGGGGGTGGTCGGCAGCTACTACGTGCTGGTCGACGAGCACCGGAATGAGCGTTATGTCCGGATGCCGCCTACCGAGCATGCCGACATGGTCTCCGCCATGGCGCGGTCCATTCCGATCGCGCACACCATGGCCACCTTTCGGCGCCGGGCCTGGGAGGAGGCAGGTGGCTACCCGGAGGTCGCCAATATCGTCGACCTGCGATTCTGGCATCAGGTGGCCAAGCGAAAGTGGCGCTTCGCTACGATCCCGGAAGTGCTGGGAGAGCATTTCGTTCACCAGACCAGCTTCTTTCATCAGTCCTTCCGCTACGCGCAGCGTCAGCGAGAGCTGGCCGGCGTTCAGGCCGCCATCGTTCGCGATCTGGGCCTCCCACCCTGGATGTACGCCTACTCTCTCGGCAGGCTGGTCTACCCGTATTGCCCGACCGCATTGAAGCGGGTGGTGCGGCGTACCCTGGGAGGAGCGCGGGAGCGGGATCTATGAAAGTGCTGTTGCTCTCGACCAGCATGGGGATGGGCGGTGCCGACAAGCAGATCCTCTCCGCTGCCGGAGAAATGCAGGCCCGTGGGTACGAGGTTCTCATCGTATCCCTGACTCCCCTGGGCCCCATGGGGCTGGAGGCCCAGAGCGCCGGCATCGCGACCCGATCTCTCGAGATGCGCCGTGGCTTTCCAGATCCGCGCGGCCTGGCGCGGCTGGTCCGGATCGTCCGGACCTGGAGACCCGACGTCTTGCACAGCCACATGCTCCACGCCAACCTCATGGCCCGGGTATTACGGCTCTTTGCACCGGTCCCCGCCCTGGTTTCGACCATCCACAGCATTCACGAGGGCGGCCGCCTGCAGCGCGCCTCGTATCGCTGGACCAATCGCCTGGCCGACCATATGACCATCGTCAGCGAGGCTGCAGCCGACCGCTTCATCACCAGAGGCATCGTCCCCAGGGATCTTCTCAGTGTGGTCCCAAACGGGGTGGACACGGACCATTTTCGGAACGTTCCCGCTGGAGCACGGGAGTCCATTCGACGATCGCTGGGACTCGGCCGGGAGTTCGTGTGGTTAGCGGTTGGGCGCTTCGAGACCGCCAAGGACTATCCCAACATGCTCCGGGGATTTGCCAAGGCTCGCCTGCAGCAGCCTCGCGCGGTCCTTCTGGTGGCCGGCCGGGGATCACTTCAGGAGGAGACCGAGACGCTGGCCCGGGCATTGGGCCTGGGCGACGGGGTGCGGTTTCTTGGTGTACGGCAGGACGTGTCCGAGCTCATGAGCGCGGCCGACGGGTACCTGATGTCGTCCGCCTGGGAGGGCATGCCGATCGTGCTCCTCGAGGCGGCGGCCGCGGGCCTGCCTATCGTGGCAACTCGTGTAGGCGGGAACCCCGAGGTCGTGCGTGAGAATGAGAGCGGTTTCCTGGTGCCACCTCGGGATCCTGACGCACTAGGAGGGGCAATGTTGCGGTTGATGGCAATGCCCGATGCGCAACGTCGCTCGATGGGAGAGCGGGGACGTGAGCACGTGCAGGCTTCCTACGGTCTGAGCCGGGTGGTAGACCGGTGGCTGGATGTCTACCGCAGAGTGCTGGAGCGAAAGGGAATCACCTTGCCGTCCCGGAACAGTTATAGATCTGCAGCTCGTTCTGCCTGAAATCCAACCGGGCAACGCCGAGGGCGTTTCGGAGCTGGCAGTTCTCGTAAATCCACGCCTTGAACGTCCCGATCTTCGGGTTGGTCCGAAGGCCCCCCCGTGCAGAGTATGGCGCCACAATCCACAGGGCTCCACTGCGTCTGGTGTCGTGAAGTTTGCTTAAAGCCTGCCCGAGTGCACCACTATCCCCGTTCAACGGCTGAACCTCCGTTCCCTGCAGGTAGTGATCCATCGTGCGCCATTGATCCGAGAACACGACATCGCCGGGCTGGAGGCGTTCGGCCAGCCACAGCGCCGCACCCCGGAAATCGTGACGACGGCCGTCGCGATATTGAGAGATGAGGGTTGGTGCTCCCGCCGCGACGACGATGGCCGCCACCGCGGCCGACAGGAGCCATCTGGGCCGCAGCTCCCAATCGATCCCAGCAAGACGATCGAGAAAGACGCCCGCCCCGAGGTAGAACACCGGTGCGGTGGAGAAGATGTAGGTCAACGAGACCGGGGTGCGGAGTGAGAGGAGGACAATGAGTGCCGCGGGGACGACGAACAGGCACGTCAGTAGTTGCGCCAGCGGGCGCTCGCGCCCCTGCCAGAGCAAGTAGATGCCCAGCGCACCAATAAGAACCAGCGGGAGGGTCAGGCCCTCCGCATAGGCCGCCAGCAGTCCGATCTGCTTGATCCCTGGGCCACGCGGTGCGAATAACAGGTGGTCGGGAAGCCTCGTCCCGGCGTCATGCCCGACAATCCAGTCGTTGAGCATGGGGACATAGCGCCAGACAACCACCCCGGCGACAATGAGGATCAGCCACAGCGCCCACCGAACGCTTCTCTGGCCCCATGCCTGCCTCAAGTGGTCCCGCCTGAGCTGGGTCAGGAGCCATACCGCTACGCCTCCGGCAAGCAACAGGGAGACCGGGTGCGCCAGGACCGCCAGCGCCGCGGTCACCAGGCCGAGGGCCAGCGCTCGGTAATTACGATCACGGACAGCGAGATAGATGGCAAATGGGTAGACGGACGAGAGCAGGAATACGAGCGACCAATAGCGCGCGTACTGCGACTGGTAGACATGGAGGGGGCTGACCGTCAGGAGCAGGGCGGCGAAGAGCGCGGCCCGGGTACCGGCCAGGCGCCGGACTACCAGATAGAGCACCGGGACGGCCAGCACCCCGAAGACCGCCGGCAGGAGCCGGACCCCCCACTCGTCGAGTGGCCAAAACGGACCTATGAGGTAGTAGTTGAGGAAATAGATCAGGGGCCGGGGATTGTCGAGCGCCGGCGCAAGCGAATCGCGCAGGGTGAAAATTTCGTCGCCTTCGAGGCCCCAGTCGCCGAGCCGCCAGAAGCGGAGCAGGGCAGCCAGGACGATGAGACCGGTGAGGAGAAGGGCGGGAGCTAGCGGCGGTTGCCGGGGCGCAGCCTCAGCGCTCACCAACCGCCCCGGCGTAGAAGGATGACGGGGATGGTCTTGAGCATGATCCGGAGATCCTCCCGCAGATTGCGGCGACGGATGTACTCGAGGTCATAGTGCACCTTGGTCCGCACATCCTCGAGCGAGCGGTCATAGTGGTGGTTGATCTGCGCCAGCCCGGTGATGCCGGGCCGCGCCCGTTGCCGCAGCGGATACTCGGCGATGTGCTCCCGCATCTCGGCGAAGATGGTGGGCCGCTCGGGGCGGGGGCCCACGATGTTCATCTCGCCCTTGACCACATTGAGCAGCTGGGGCAGCTCATCCAGGCGATACTGGCGTAGGAACCTGCCTACGGCGGTGACCCGGGGGTCGCGCTGCTGAGCCCAGACTGCCCCGCTCGCCTGCTCGGCATCGACCCGCATGGTGCGGAACTTATAGATGGTGAATGGCTCGCCGCCGATGTTGAGCTCCCGACGCTGATTCTGGACGCCATTGACCGGCAGACGGCGGTCCAACCCGACCCGCACCTGGGTATAGAACACCGGGCCCCGGGACGTCAACCTGATCACCAGTGCAATAATTAGCAGTAGGGGGAGCGTGGCGACCAGTCCAAGCAGCGCCAGGACGAAATTGAGGGTGCGGTTGACGCGGCCGCGGGGGTACTCCGGATCGTAACGTGGAGCCAGGTGCCGCTCCACTGGCCAGAGCCTCTGGATCGTAGGCAGGCTGCCGGCGACTCCGGCCCGCTCGACCAGGGATTCCATCCAGCGCATCATGCGGACGACACGATGGCTTGCCGGGAGCGGTCACGGCCGAATCGACTGCAGACTTGCAAAGGGGCCGTCTCCGGCAGGTCGTTGGAGTCACCAGCGGCGCTTGTTCGCTCGGTTGAGCACGATCTGTGCCCCGGTCAGCCCCTCCATATTCTCCCTCCCTGAGACCCTTCAAACTATTTGCGGGTTATGTGTTAGGTTGCGTGGATGGCGGGTCTCCAGACCGCCGAACCGGCGGCCGTGTGGTGAATCGTCAACGTGGCTTACACGATACGATACAGGCCTACGCGCGCAGCGCCCACCACCTCACCAGCAACGTGGTGCCGAGTGCCAGGAGCAGATGGATGGCCCCGGTGCTTACCGGTACAGCGAACGTCAGTACAGCCCAGACAACGAGTGACACCAGGGCCAGCAGGAGCGTGGGTGACATGCGGACCTCAAAGGTTTCGGTTGACCGTGCCGGAGCGGAGTCCTATTTTACATCCAAGTGGGCGGTGGCGGGGAGCTACGTTATTG
>DATBSM010000134.1:0-5374 GCA_036559785.1 Gemmatimonadales bacterium | reverse complement strand
GGCTGACCCGACGCACCTGTACGGCACGGATGAGGATGCAGGGTTCGGTGGCCTCGGCCTCGATCCAACGGTGTCACGCTACGATCAGACCAGCGATCCACTGGAGTGGGCCCGGGACCGGGTCACCCTGATCAACGGGCTGTTCGATTCGCTCGATGTCCGCATGGTGGCGCCGGGCGAGAGCTATGCCCGCTTGCGGACCGCCTTCAGCGATCTTCTGAACGATCGCTGGTACGCGATTCTGGTCACTACCAAGTACCTGGGTGGAGCGACCACGGCTCGGGATCACCGGGGCGATCCATCGGGCAGACCGGCGTTGACCACGGTGCCGGCCGCGCGTCAGCGGGAGGCGCTGGCCTTTATCACCGAGGCCGGGTTCGGGGAGCAGGCCTATCGCTTCCGGCCCGACCTGTTGAGCCAGCTCGGTCCCGATCGGTGGCGGCACTGGGGATCGGCGCCTGGAGCGGATGGACGCATCGATTTCCCGGTGCACACCTGGGCGCTCGCGCAGCAATCGTCGCTGCTGGGGCAGCTGCTGGACCCCGCCGTGCTGGCCCGGATCCGTGACGCGGAGCTGCGAGCGCCGGACAATGAGCCGACGGTGGCGATACCCGAGCTGTTCGCGACGCTCACCCGGACCATCTGGTCCGAGGTAGCGTACCCGGCCGCCGGCAACGCGACGGTGCCGCGCAACATCACGTCGGTCAGGCGCGATCTTCAGCGGGTCTATCTCAATAGCCTGATCCGGATGGTCGTGAGCCCGCTCCCGGAAACCCCGGAAGATGCGCGCACGCTCGCCCGGGCCACACTCGCGGATCTCGGCGGTGAGCTGGACCGGGCATTGCTGCGACGTGTGGAGCTGGACCCATACACCAGAGCTCATCTGGCCGATTCGAAGGAACGGATCTCCCAGGCGCTCAATGCACAGATGATTCAGACCGCCGGACCGGCAAGGTAACGATCATGCTTCTTATTGCTTCAGATCCCTCCCCAATGGTACAGGCCGCCGTCTACATGGCCGGTGTGCTCGTCGGCTACGTGCTCCTGGTGCCGCCGGACGAGTGGCAGAACGCCTGGACCTCTCTGCGCAACAGCCTGTCCCGCCGCCGCAAGGACTGATGCTGGGGTCGCGCCACCCAAGATGGGTGGCGTTATGATTCTCCCATGCAATCGGCTTCCGGCGAGCCAGCACTTCAGGTTCGAAATCTCCGTAAGGCCTATCAGGATGTCGTCGCGGTGGATGGCCTCGATCTCGAGGTCTTCGCCGGTGAGTGCTTCGGCCTTCTGGGACCCAATGGTGCGGGCAAGACCACGACCATCGAGATCTGCGAGGGGCTGAACACGCCTGACTCCGGTGAGGTGACCGTGCTCGGGCGCCGCTGGGGCAAGGATGATCGCGAGCTGCGCGAGCGCCTTGGGATCTCGCTCCAGGAGACCCAATTCTCGGAGAAGCTCACGGTGGAGGAGACAGTGCAGCTCTTCCGCAGCTTCTACCGCAAGGGCCCTCCGCCCGACTCCGTCATCGATATGGTGCAGCTCGGAGAGAAGGCCAAGTCCCGGGTCGGCGCGCTTTCAGGCGGCCAGAAGCAGCGGCTGGCACTCGCCTGCGCCCTGGTGGGCGATCCCGAGCTCCTCTTCCTTGACGAGCCCACCACCGGACTCGATCCCCAGTCGCGGCGCCAGCTCTGGGGGCTGATCGAAGGCTTCAAGTCGGCCGGCCGCTCCATCCTGCTCACCACCCACTATATGGAAGAAGCCGAGCGGCTGTGCGACCGCGTGGCCATCGTGGACCATGGCAAGCGCATCGCGCTGGGCACGCCCCGCGAGCTCGTTTCGGAGCTCAAGGCGGAGCATGTGCTGGAGTTCGCGCTGGCAGGCAATTCCACGGTGGACGAGGACCCGCTTCGACAGATCAAAGGAGTCTGCGCGGCGTCGCGCCAGGATGGGACCTATCGGCTTCAGGTGGAAGAGCTGCATCTCGCCATGCCGGGCCTGCTGGGCGAGCTCCGGCGGCAAGGCGCGCAGCTGAGCGAGCTCAGAACCCATTCTGCGACGCTGGAAGACGTGTTCGTCTCCCTCACCGGTCGTCACCTGCGCGATGAGTGACCGGCGCCGATGGACCGACCACCCGCTGGTGCAGCTCACCAGGGTGCGCTACCGCGAGTTCTTCCGTGAGCCGGAGGCGGTGTTCTGGGTCTTCATCTTCCCCGTGCTCCTGGCGGCGGGGCTCGGCATCGCGTTCCGGAACCGGGCGCCGGAGCGGACCGGCGTGGCCGTTGTGGGGGGGGACAGCAACGCAGCCAGGCTGGCGGACGCGTTGCGCAGGGCCGGGGATCTCCAGGTGTCTGTGCTGCCCGATTTGGCGGCAGCGGAGGCGCTTCGCACCGGAGAGGCGGCGTTGGTGGTGGTGCCTGGCCCTCGGGGAGTCGAGTATCGCTATGACGATACCCGGCCGGAGAGCCGGGTCGCCCGCCTGCTGGTGGAGGACGCATTGCAGCGAGCCGCCGGCCGGCGTGACCCACTTTCTGTAAGCGACCGGGTGGTACACGAGCGGGGCTCCCGCTATATCGACTTCCTGGTGCCGGGCCTTCTCGGGATGAACCTCATGGGGAGTGGCATCTGGGGCGTGGGCTTTGCCATCGTAGATGCACGGAAGAAGCGGTTGCTCAAGCGCCTCATCGCGACGCCAATGTCGCGAACCCAGTATCTCGCGTCGTTCGTACTCTCCCGTCTTACCCTGCTGGTTATCGAGGTGGGCCTCCTGCTGGGCTTCGGCGCCCTCGTGTTCGGGGTGCCGCTCCGCGGTCCGCTCACTGTACTGGTCGTCCTCTGCCTTCTGTCCTCGCTGGCGTTTACCTCGATGGGCCTCCTGGTGTCCTCGCGGGTGCAGACCATGGAAGGCGCGTCCGGGCTGATGAACCTGGTGATGCTCCCGATGTGGATCTTCTCGGGGGTGTTCTTCTCCGCTTCCCGATTTCCCGACTCGCTGCAGCCATTCATCCAGGCACTGCCCCTGACGGCGGTGGTCGACGCCCTGCGGGCCAACGTCCTCCGGGGCGCGGGCTGGCACGCTGTTGCGCCCGAGCTGGGGATTATCATGGGCTGGCTCGGGTTGAGCTTTCTTCTCGCGCTGAAGTTGTTCCGCTGGCGATAGCCTCAGGGAGACGACGTGAAACGACCGCCCAGGAAGCAGCCCGATCCTCCCAAGGTTCGAAAGGGACAGGGAGACGTCAAACTCTCGCACCAAGAGTTCACGGCCAGGCTAGCCGAACGGTTCTACGACCCCGCCTTCGATCCTGCCCGGGCAGAGATAGACCGCATCATCGAGATCGCCTGGACGAATTACGACGAGTATCACAAGAGTCCTCGGGAGAGGCAGGCGGGGCCTGGCTTTGCCGATCCAGAGTTCGAGCTGCCGGTCGAGTGGCTCGCGGCCCGCGATGCGGTGGCCGCTGCCGAGACGCGCCAGCGAGATCCCGCGACCCCCAGACGCATTCTGCTGGTCTGCGGTGCCGCGCGGCACGACGAGACCTGTCCCGGTGAGATGTCGAAGACGTTCCGGCTGGTGCAGTTGGCCCGCGAGATCGTCCAAGCCAGCGAGGGCTTCGAAGCCGACCTGCTCGACCTGAGTCATCTCACGGCGCAGTACGGGAGGCAGATCCTGCCGTGCAAGGCCTGCGTGTCTACCGCCATGCCGCTCTGCCACTGGCCCTGCTCCTGCTATCCCAATCACGCCATGGGCCAGGTCAACGACTGGATGAACGAGCTGTATCCCCGCTGGGTGGCCGCCCACGGCATTCTGATCGTATCACCGGTCTACTGGTTCCAGGCGCCAAGCGTCCTGAAACTGATGATCGACCGGCTGGTCTGCGCCGACGGTGGGAACCCCGACCCTACCACCACCCACGGCAAGAAACCGGAGGAGGCCAAGGCGCTGGAGCTCGCTGGCTGGGGCTACCCCAAGCACCTGGCGGGCCGGGCATTTGGCATTGTGGTGCATGGCGATACCGAAGGCGCGGAGACGTTACGACGCAATCTCACCGACTGGCTGCTGAATATGGACCTGGTGGAGGCGGGCAACAGCGCCACCCTGGACCGCTACATCGGCTACTACGAGCCGTATGCCACGAGCCACGAAGCACTGGATCGGGATGTGGCGGTTCAGGAGGAGGTGCGGAACGTGGCCCGGAGCCTGGTGAACGCTGTGCGCCTGATTCAGGGCAATCAGTTCGAGCGCCCGGATGAGGGTCTGCAAGACCCCAGGGCGAAGTAAGCGAAAAATGCCTGCGTTCTCGGGGCGGCGGGGCCGAAAGGAAAACAAAAACAGCGCCCGGGATCACTCCCGAGCGCTGTTTTGTTTGTTGCGATCACTGCCCCGCTGCCTCGCTGCCCCGCCTATTCCTCGTCGGCCAGCAATCCGGCCGCGGCCAGCTGCGGGGGTAAGGCACCGGCAACTGGTTCCTCGACCCGCGGCGGCGGCGGCTCGTAGCCCGCCGGCGGCTCGATATCGATCTCGGCGTAGCGGTAGATCCCGCTGCCGGCCGGAATCAGGTGGCCGATGATGATGTTCTCCTTGAGACCGAGGAGGTCGTCCTTGGCCCCGCGGATGGCCGCATCGGTCAGCACCCGGGTGGTCTCCTGGAATGACGCAGCCGAGATGAACGACTGGGTCGTGAGACTCGCCTTGGTGATGCCCAGCAGCACCGGCTCCGCCTGCGCCGGGGTGCTCTTCCGTTTGACGACGCGCTCGTTCTCGTCGCGGAAGGTGAGCCGGTCCACGGTCTCGCCCTCCAGGAAGTCGGTGTCGCCCGGCTCGGTCACGCGCACCTTCTGCAGCATCTGGCGCACGATCACGCCGATGTGCTTGTCGCTGATGCGCACACCCTGCAACCGGTAGACTTCCTGCACCTCGTTGAGCAGGTACTCCTGCACCGCGCGCGGACCCTTGATGAGCAGGATGTCGTGCGGGTTCACCGGACCCTCGGTGAGCCGGTCTCCGGCTCGCACCCGATCGCCCTCGTGCACCCGGAGGTGTTTCCCGGCCGGAACCTCGTACAACTGGGGCTCGGCCTCCTCCGTCTGCCCGGCCGGAGTCTCGGGATAGACGTAGATCTCGCGCTTGCCGCGCTTGATCTCGCCGAACTTGACCGCGCCGTCTACCTCGGAAATGGTGGCCGGATCCTTGGGTCGCCGGGCCTCGAACAGCTCGGCGATACGCGGCAGGCCTCCGGTAATGTCCCGGGTCTTGTACGCCTGACGCGGGATCTTGGTGACCGTGATACCCTTGGTAACCTTGACCGGAGTGCTGAGGAAGACCGTCTTGTCCTTGCTCTCCTTCTTGGTCTTGCTCGGCCACGCCTCGTTGATCGGCCGC
>DATBSM010000133.1:0-10903 GCA_036559785.1 Gemmatimonadales bacterium | reverse complement strand
AGCCGCTCTGCTCGGCTCCCTGCTGCTGTTTATCCTGCCGGGCGAGGACGGCGCCGCGATCACCTGGCAGGAGGCGGTGCAGATCGACTGGGGTGTCGTCCTGCTCTACGGCGGCGGCTTTGCGCTGGGGGTGCTCTCCTTTCAGACTGGCCTGGCGGAGGCAATGGGTCGCGGACTCACCGGACTGCTCCCCATCGAGGGAAGCTTTGGAATGCTGGTGGGCGCGGTGGTAGTGGCGGTCGTTCTCTCGGAGACCACCTCCAACACCGCGGCCGCCAACATGGTGGTGCCGGTGGTTATCTCCATCGCACGGGCCGCCGGACTCGATCCCCTCGAACCGGCGCTCGGCGCCACGATGGCCGCCAGCCTTGGCTTCATGCTGCCGGTCTCGACTCCTTGCAACGCAATCGTCTATGGCTCAGGCTACATCCCGCTCAGCCGGATGATTCGCCATGGCCTGGTGCTGGATCTGGCGGGGATCGTGGTGATTATCACGATGGTGCGGCTGCTGCTGCCGCTACTGAGGTAGGGCCGTATTCCATGCGTCCTGAAGAACACCCACCGCAAGCGGACCCTCCCCATCGCAGCCTAGCACATCCCTACGCGGATCTTAACGAAATCCTGATTCAGTAGCCTGAATTCCTAACGTCTCCTTTAGACCGTGCTCGGTAGGTTGAGAGTCACACTGTCCGTGGAGGAGCCATGCTCGACCTAGCCTACCTCGCCATAACGGCTGCTTTCTTTGCCGCGATGCTCGGCTATACCCGCGCCTGCGCGTCGCTCGGTCGGGGTGCGGGAGAATCGAAGGACGAGCGATGAGCGCCGAGTCCCTGGCGGGCGGCGTGATCGCGGTTGGCCTGCTGGTCTACCTGATATACGCCTTGCTGCGACCGGAGAGGTTCTGACATGACCGGGAATGGGTGGCTCCAGATCGCGCTCTTCGTCCTCGCCGTCCTACTGGTGACCAAGCCGCTGGGTCTCTACCTGGTGGCCGTCTACGAGGGACGAGTACGATGGCTGGGCCCGGTCGAACGCCTGCTGTACCGCGCGGCCGGGGTGGACCCCGCCGAGGATCAGCATTGGACCCGCTATGCCGGCGCCATGCTCCTCTTCAGCGCGGTATCGATGCTGCTGACCTATGGCGCGCTGCGGCTTCAGCACTGGCTGCCCTTGAACCCCCAGGGTTTTCCCGCCGTGCCCGACCGGCAGGCGTTCGAGACCGCCGCCTCCTTTACCAGCAACACGAACTGGCAGTCGTACTCCGGGGAGACGACCATGTCGTACTTCTCCCAGATGACCCAGCTCGCGTTTCATAACTTCGCCTCGGCCGCAGTAGGAATGGCACTGGCGGTCGCTCTGGTGCGGGGCATCGCGCGCCGTTCGGCCGGCCGCCTGGGAAATTTCTGGGCGGACCTGGTGCGCGGGATGCTGTACGTGCTCCTCCCGCTCTCGCTGCTGGTGGCACTGGTCCTGATCCAGCAGGGAGCCATCCAGAACTTCCACCCCTACCTGGAAGTGACGACGCTGGAGGGTGCCAAACAGACCATCGCCATGGGTCCGGTCGCAAGCCAGGAGGCCATCAAGCAGTTGGGCACCAACGGTGGCGGATTCTTCAACGCCAACGCGGCGCATCCGTTCGAGAACCCCACGCCCTGGACCAACTTCTGGTCGATGTTCGCGATCTTCGCCATCCCGTCGGCGTTGACTTACCTGCTCGGCCGGTTGGTGGGCAAGCAGCGGCATGGCTGGGCGGTGTGGGGCGCCATGTTCACCCTCTTTACGGTCGGGGTGACGACCGCTTATTGGGCCGAGGCTCGCGGCAACCCCATCCATGCAGCGCGGGGCATCGACGTCGCGACCACCACGACCAATCCGGGCGGCAACATGGAGGGGAAAGAGGTGCGGTTCGGCATCGTGAACAGCGCGCTGTATGCCACGGTCACGACCGCCGCCTCCTGCGGCGCGGTGAACGCCATGCATGACTCCTTTACCCCGCTGGGCGGCATGGTGCCGCTGGTGAACATAGAGCTGGGGGAGGTGGTTTTCGGAGGGGTGGGAGCGGGACTGTACGGCATGCTGGTCATGGTGGTTCTCACGGTGTTCATCGCCGGGCTGATGGTGGGCAGGACTCCCGAGTACCTGGGCAAGAGGATCCAGGCCCGCGAGGTCCAGATGGCCATGCTCTACGTCCTGATCTTCCCGGCGGTCATCCTGACGCTCACCGCCATTTCAGTCGTGGTTGGGCCCGGGCTTAAGGGGCTCAACAACGCGGGGCCGCATGGGCTCTCCGAGATCCTCTACGCCTTCTCCTCGGTCACCGGGAACAACGGCAGTGCCTTCGCCGGGCTCACCGGCTCGACCTACTACTACAACACTCTCTTTGGGGTGGCGATGCTGGTGGGACGCTTCGCCATGATCGTGCCGATGCTGGCCCTGGGCGGCTTCCTCTCGGAACGGAAGACCGCGCCGGAGACGGCCGGAACCTTCCCGGTGACAACCCCGCTGTTCGTCGCACTGCTCGTGGGCGTCATAGTAATAGTCAGCGCGCTCACCTTCTTCCCGGCCCTGTCGCTGGGACCGATCGTGGAGCACCTCCTCATGCAGAGTGGGAGCCTCTTCTAACCATGGCCGCCGTGAAGCATTCCCTTTTTCACCTGCCGATCGTGCGGCGCGCCATCTGGGAATCGTTCTATAAGCTGGCGCCGCGCCACATGCTCCAGAATCCGGTCATGTTCGTGGTGCTGGTCGGAAGCGTGCTGACGACGCTCGCGCTGATCCGCGATCTCGTCCTTGGAGGGGCGGCGGTGGGATTCACCGTCCAGCTCGCGCTCTGGCTTTGGTTCACCGTGTTGTTCGCCAACTTTGCCGAGGCGATGGCGGAGGGGCGGGGCAAGGCCCAGGCAGATGCGTTGCGCGCCACCCGCCAGGAGACCCGGGCCAAGCGGCTGCGCGATCCTCGAGAGCACCTCGATTTCCTGTCCGTCTTTGCCACCGAGCTGCGCGTGGGCGATCACGTGATCGTGAAAACCGGCGATCTCATTCCCGCCGACGGCGAGGTAGTCGAGGGGGTAGCCTCGGTTGATGAGTCTGCCATTACCGGGGAGTCCGCTCCCGTGATCCGGGAGTCCGGCGGTGACCGCTCGGCCGTAACGGGAGGCACCCGGCTGCTGTCGGACTGGCTGGTTATCCGGGTGACGGTCAATCCGGGGGAGACCTTCATCGACCGGATGATCGCCCTGGTGGAGGGCGCCAGCCGGCAGAAGACACCGAACGAGATCGCGCTCACGATTCTGCTGGCGGGGCTCACGGTGGTGTTCCTGCTTGCGGTCGTGACGCTCCGGCCTTTCGCCGTCTACAGTGGCGCCGACGTGTCGGTTCCGGTGCTGGTGGCACTCCTGGTATGCCTGATTCCCACCACGATCGGCGGACTCCTGTCGGCCATCGGCATTGCCGGCATGGATCGGCTGATCCAGCAGAACGTCATCGCGCTGAGTGGACGCGCTGTGGAAGCCGCCGGCGACGTGAATACGCTACTCCTCGATAAGACCGGCACCGTCACCCTGGGAAATCGCCAGGCCGTGGACTTTCTTCCCCTGGGCGGGGTTTCGATCAAGGACCTGGCCGACGCGGCGCAACTCGCCTCCCTGCCGGACGAGACGCCGGAAGGTCGCAGCATCGTGGTGCTGGCCAAGGAGCGCTTCGGCCTCCGGGGCCGGACCGCCAGCGCTACCGATGGCCAAGCCGCCATGACCTTCGTGCCATTTTCGGCCGCTACCCGTATGAGTGGCGTGACCGGGAGTGACCGGCAGTTACGTAAGGGCGCGGCAGATGCCATAGGGAACTGGGTCACGGATTCCGGTGGGGTGGTGCCCCACGAGACGGCGCGGGTCGTGGAGTCGATTGCTCGACAGGGTGGCACCCCCCTGGTTGTCGCGGAGCGGGAGAACGGAAAGTCGCGCGTGCTGGGAGCTATCCACCTCAAGGACATCGTCAAGGGCGGCATGAAGGAGCGGTTCGAGCGGCTGCGGACAATGGGCATCCGGACCGTGATGATCACGGGCGACAATCCGCTGACCGCTGCCGCGATCGCAGCCGAGGCGGGGGTGGACGACTTCCTGGCTGAGGCCCGGCCCGAGGACAAGCTGGCGCTCATCCGGAAGGAGCAGGCTGGCGGACGCCTGGTCGCGATGACAGGCGACGGGACCAACGATGCCCCCGCTCTGGCGCAGGCCGACGTCGGTGTCACCATGAACACCGGCACCCAGGCGGCCCGCGAGGCCGGCAACATGCTGGACCTCGACTCGAACCCGACCAAGCTGATCGAGATCGTGGAGATAGGCAAGCAGCTTCTGATGACGAGGGGGTCGCTCACCACGTTCTCCATAGCGAATGACGTGGCCAAGTACTTCGCCATTATCCCGGCCATGTTCCTGGCGACGTACCCGGTACTCGGCACGCTGAACGTGATGCGACTCGCGTCACCCCAATCGGCCATCCTGAGCAGCGTCATTTTCAACGCGCTGATCATCATCGCTCTGGTTCCGCTCGCGTTACGGGGCGTTTCCTATCGCCCAGCGCCGGCCGGGGTGATTCTGCGGCGCAACCTCATCATATATGGCCTCGGCGGCCTGATCGTGCCGTTCGTGGGCATCAAAGTGATCGATCTCATCCTCAACGCCGTCGGGTTGGTGTAACCATGCTCAACAGACTGCTGCGTCCGGCCATCGTGCTCACCCTGCTGCTTTGCGCCCTCACCGGGTTGGTTTACCCGGGGATCGTGACCGGTCTGGCGCAGCTCCTGTTCCCGCACCAGGCCAACGGCTCGCTGGTCGAGGCCGACGGCAGGGTGGTAGGGAGCGAATTGATGGGCCAACCCTTCAGCCGGCCCGAGTACTTTCATCCCCGCCCCTCTGCTGCCGGATCGGGGTACGACGCCGCCGCGTCTGGCGGTACCAATAAGGGGCCCACCGATCGCAAGCTGGCGGACACTCTGATCGCGGGAAACGTGGCCCGGGTGGTGGAGGAGGACGGCGTCGAGCGGGGCAGGATTCCATCGGACATGGTCACCGCCTCCGCCTCCGGGCTGGACCCCCATATCTCACCGGCTAATGCGGAG
This sequence comes from Gemmatimonadales bacterium, assembly GCA_036559785.1. GTDB lineage: Bacteria > Gemmatimonadota > Gemmatimonadetes > Gemmatimonadales > GWC2-71-9 > CAVVWJ01. The sequence continues at coordinate 5,787 of DATBSM010000133.1, read as the reverse complement.
CTACAGGTCGCACGGGTGGCTCGGGCACGCGGCGTCCGCCCGATCGAAGTCTTGACCCTCGTGCGTCGGCACACGGAGGGCCGGCAGTTCGGCATCCTGGGTGAGCCTCGGGTCAACGTGCTCCTGCTGAACCTTGCCCTGGATCGAGAGGTGAAGCCATAGTTTCTATCCATGGCCCATCAACGGCCCGACCCTGAGGCCCTCCTCCGCCGCATCCATGACGCAGAAGCCCGGGCGCGACGGGGGCAGCTGAAGGTATTCCTCGGCGCCTCCCCCGGGGTAGGCAAGACCTTCACCATGCTGGAGGCCGCCCGCGCCAAGCGCGCCGAAGGTCTCGACGTAATTGTCGGCATTGTCGAGACCCATGGCCGAGCCGAGACGGCGCGGCTCCTGGAGGGGCTCGAGGTGCTGCCCCGCCGCCAGCTTGAGTACCGCGACACCCGCCTCGAAGAGTTCGACCTCGACGCCGCACTGACACGCTGCCCCGCGCTCATCCTGGTGGACGAGCTCGCTCATACCAATGCTCCAGGGTCAAGGCACAGCAAGCGCTGGCAGGACGTCGAGGAGCTCCTCGGCGCCGGGGTCAACGTCTATACCGCGATGAACGTCCAGCACCTCGACAGCCTGAACGATGTCGTGGCCCAGATCACCGGGATCCGGGTGCGAGAGACAGTCCCCGATGCGGTGCTCGAAAGGGCCGACGAAGTGGAGCTGGTGGATGTCACGCCCGACGTGCTTCAGCAGCGTCTACGGGAGGGGAAGGTATACATCCCGGAGCAGGCCACTCGTGCCATCGAGCGCTTCTTTCGCAGGGGAAACCTCATCGCCCTTCGCGAGCTCGCCCTCCGGCGCACCGCCGAGCGGGTGGATGCCCAGATGCGCGGCTACATGGAGGAAAAGGGCATCCGGGAGACCTGGGGAGCCTCCGAGCGGCTGGCCGTATGTATCGGCGCTGGCCCGGATACCGGGCGCCTGGTGCGGGCGACCCGACGGATGGCCGCACGGCTCCACATCGACTGGGTGGCACTGCACGTTGAGACACCAGGAGATCAGCGGCTCTCTAGTGCCGAGCGGGAGAATATCCTTCGCTCCCTGGAGCTGGCGGAACGGCTGGGCGGCCGCACGGTCACGCTCAGCGGGCAGAGTGTTACCGACGAGATCCTTAGCTACGCACGGGCGCACAACGTCACCCGGATCGTGGTGGGAAAGCCGAGAGGGTCGAGCTGGCGCTACCGGTTCGGCGGCTCGCTGCTCGATGCGCTGCTCCTGGGAAGCGGACCGATCGAGGTCCTGGCGATCATGGGTGAGGAAGAGGGCGAGCGGCCCCGAGCCGCTCCGCCCCCCCGGCCGTCCGCCTGGCGGGACTATGCCGGAGCAGCGGCCATCATGATGGTGCCGACGGTCCTGGGCCTGCTGGTACGGAGCACCGGACTTACCATGGCGACGATCGATACCGCGATGCTCTATCTTCTGACCGTCGTCTTCGCCGCGGCCCGGTATCGGCGGGGTCCCGCTATCCTCGCATCCGTCCTGGGAATTACCCTGTTCGATTTCTTCTTTGTTCCGCCGTACTACGACTTCGCGGTATCGGACGTGCGTTACGCGCTCACCTTCGGCGTGATGCTCGTTGTGGCTCTGGTCATGAGCGGCCTTACCGGCCGCATTCGCAACCAGGTCGAATCCGCGCGGGACCGGGAGCGTCGTACGGCGACGCTCTATGCGATGAGCCGGGACCTGGCGAGCGCCGAAACGCAGGAGGAAGTGACCGCCACGACGCTCCGTAACCTCCGAGATACCTTCGGGGGCGAGGTGGCAGTGCTGCTGGCCGAGGTTGACGGACGGCTCCAACCCGCGGCCCCGATCCCGTACCCGTTTGACGATCGGGAGCACGGCATTGCTCAATGGGTGTATGACCACGACCAGGCGGCGGGCCAGGGCACTACGACCCTGCCTGCTGCTGCCGCCTTTTACCTGCCGCTTTCATCCGGTCAAACAGTCGGAGTTCTGGGTCTCAAGATCACGGACCCTGGTGAGCTTCGCGATCCGGCCCGGCGCCGCCTGCTCGAGGCACTAGCGGGACAGGCGGCCATGGCATTCGAGCGGCTCGTCCTCGCGGCACGAACCCGCAAGACCGAGGTCGAGGTCGAGGCCGAGCGCCTCCGCACGGCTCTCCTCAGCTCGCTGTCGCATGACATGCGTACGCCACTTGCCTCGATTCAAGGGGCGGCGAGCACCCTCCTGGACGGCGCGGGCCCCCCGGACGCAGGGACGCGGTTCGAGCTGGCCTCGACCATACTCGAGGAATCGCAGCGGATGAATCGTCTGGTGGGGAATCTGCTGGAGATGATCCGGGTCGAATCCGGCGAGCTACAGGTACAGAAGGAGTGGCAGCTGCTTTCGGACGTGGTCGGGGTTGCACGTCTGCGGATTGAAGAGCAGCTGGCGAGTCATCCCGTGACCACAAATTTCCCACCGGACCTGCCGCTGGTGGCGGTAGATGAAATCCTCCTCGAGCAGGTATTCGTCAACTTGCTGGAGAACGCCGCCAAACACACTCCCCCGGGCACCCCCATCGAAGTCGGAGCCGAAACCCACCCGGGGGAGGTCGAGGTGTACGTGGCTGACCGAGGGCCTGGTCTTCCACCCGGGGAAGAGGACCTGGTCTTCGAGAAATTCCGTCGCGGAGGTTCCGGAGCGGGGATTGGACTCGGCCTTACCATCTGCCGCGCCATCGTCAAGGCTCACGGAGGACGCATGTGGGCCGAGAACAGGTCAGGGGGTGGCGCGATCTTCCGGTTCACGCTCCCGATCACGGGTACTCCACCGACGATTTCAGCCGCCGATGCGGACGACTCCACCCCAGAACTCGAGGTCGGCCCCGCATGGACCGCCCCACCCCCCTCCTCCTCCTGATCGAGGACGAGGCCCCGATGCGGCGATTCCTGCGTGCCGCGTTGGCGAGCCATGACTACCGGCTGGTTGAAGCGGCGACCGCCAAGGAGGGGCTTACCCAGGCTGCCAGCCGTAACCCCGACGTGATTCTGCTCGATCTCGGCTTGCCCGACGCGGACGGGCTGGAGGTGACTCGACAACTTCGGGAATGGGCCAGCACCCCGATCATCGTACTCTCGGCCCGCGGGCGGGAGCAGGACAAGGTGCGCGCCCTGGATCTGGGTGCCGACGATTACCTCACCAAGCCGTTCGGTGTCGAGGAGCTGCTGGCCCGCATCCGGGTTGCCCTGCGGCATGCCTCTCTTCCACCGGGAGGTGCCCCCGAGCCGGTATTCCGATCTGGGGACTTGACCGTGGACCTTGTAAAGCGGCAGGTGTTCCGCGACGGCGAGGAGGTGCACTTCACGCCCATCGAGTACAAGCTCTTGGCTGCGCTCGTCCGCCACGCGGGGAAGCTTCTGACCCACCGGCAGCTACTGCAGGAGGTATGGGGCAATAATTACATCAACCAGACGCACTACCTGCGCATCTACGTCATGCAGCTTCGCCAGAAAATCGAGCCCGATTCAACCCGGCCTCGCTTACTCCTCACCGAACCCGGCGTCGGTTATCGATTCAAGGCCGACTAGGCGGCGCGCCGCCGAGGGCGGCCGTTTCCATCATGGCGCGGACTGCTGCAATCTCGTCCTCGTTGACCAGGTGCCCCATCCCCGGGTATAGCCGCATCGTCACCTCTCCGCCGAGCTTCGCCAGCACATCCGCCGATTCCCGCACCCGCTTCGCCGGGATATGAGAGTCCACATCACTGCAGCCGAGGAAGACCGGCGTCCCCTCCAGGGATCCGGCATAGTTTCTGGGGGTGCCATCGGGACCGATGAGGCCGCCACTCAGTGCCGCCACACCTCCATAGCCTCGGGCGTGGCGGGCCGCAAACTCGGCGGCCAGGCAGGCACCCTGAGAGAAACCGAGCAGGAAGGTGCGCTCGGGCGGGATCCCGGCAACCGCCGTCTGCCGGAGAACATCGGCCACGGCAGCCATGGCGGATGAAATGCCGGGCTCGTTGCTCGCGATCGGGGCGAGAAAGCTCTGCGGCCACCAGCTGTTGCCGGCCGCCTGGGGGGCCAGGTAGGCAAAGTCCGGGGCTTCCAGCCCTTGAGCCAGGGAGAGGATGCTTTCGGCCGTGGCGCCGCGCCCGTGGAGCATTACCATAGCGGCCCGCGCACGGGGGAGAGGGGCGCCGGCAATTCGAACCGGCTGACCCTGGTGTGGTCCGTTCATCTTCTCGTCTCCTTCTATCACTTCGGCGAGAACCCGGGGCCACGGGTGGCGAGCTCTACTGTTTGACCGTCGGGATCCCGGGTGACCAGGCTCTTGAAATACCCCCGGTCCTGAATCGGTGACGCCGGCAATCTGGCAGCGTGGAGCCGGAGGCCCCATTCGGCCAGGGCCGCGTCATCCGCTACCGTGAGCGCGTAGTGATCGATCTGTCCCGGACCATGGGTGACGCTGGCCTGCCCCGGCCGCTCGAAGTAGGTCACTACCGTGCCGGGTTCGCCCCGACCCGCGCCCCAATACCAATGAAACGAATCCGGCATGTCGAAGTTTGAAGTGCGCTTCACCCGCCTGAGGCCCAGCACGCCATGCAGGAATTCGTGCACCCGGTCGATGCTGGCTCCAATCGCCGTCACGTGGTGCAGCGTACGCAACCTCATCTCGGGTGCGATCTCCGGCACCGGGTGGGGCCAGACCTCGGCCCGGATCCGTTCCTGATCGCGGTTTTCCTTCAGCATTTCGGGGGGCGGCGGCCGGTGCTCGGTGCCGATGCGGTCCGGTGCCTCGTCGCGGGCCCACCCAGTGCCGCGGGTGGCAATCTCGATGAGGGTGCCATCCGGGTCCCGATGATAGATCGACTCGAAGTAGTGGCGGTCGAGCGGACCGTTAACAGGGATGCCGCGGTCGATGAGGCGGCGCTTCCACTTCAGCAAAGCCTCGCGAGTCTCAACCAACATGGCAAAGTGGTGGGTGCCGCCGACACCCTCTCGTCCCGGCGGCGCACCTGGCCGCTCGACAAATGAGACGATGCTCCCCGGACCTCCGTCTCCCGCCAAGAAATAGACCTGGCGGTCTTCGGCAGTGCCTTCAGCCGACCGGGCCGCCAACCGGAACCCCAGGGTGCCGGTGTAGTACTCCTCCGTGCGGCCGGCATCGGAGCAGACGGCCGTGATGTGGTGGAGTCCCAGGATACTCACACGCGTCCTATCGGTGCTGCTCGCCGGCGACCTTTTCCGGGGGGTGTAACGGTTGCAGGCTCGCCTCGATCTGGGACCGCTTGGGCTCCAGCCACGGCGGCAGGACCAGAGTACCGCCCAGCTCATCGAGCGGCTCGTCTATCCCGAACCCCGGTCCATCGGTGGCGACCTCGAACAGCACGCCGCCCGGCTCCTTGAAATACACCGACTTGAACCAGAACCGATCGATGACTGGAGTGGGATGCCGCCCCGCACTCTTGACCCGGGTCTGTACCTTGAGCTGACTCTGGTCGTCCGGGACCCGCCATGCGACGTGGTGCACACTCCCCGTTCCCCAGGTACCCTGGCGCTCGGTGGGAAGCTGCTTGATGTCGATCACCCGCCCGGACCGGCCGCCCGCCAGGGCGAACCGGCGCCAGCCGTTTTCCTCGCCCACCTCCTGGAAGCCCAGGGTGTTTGTCAGGAAGTCGGTGGTCGGGGCCGCGTTGCGCTCCAGGAGGCGGACCCCATGGAGACCACGGATCTGGTCGGCCTCGGGCACAACGCTCTTGGGCCAGGGCGTGAACTCGCGAGGGTCGGTCGTCTC
>DATBSM010000132.1:0-7008 GCA_036559785.1 Gemmatimonadales bacterium | reverse complement strand
AAGTAGGCATCGGTGCTGGGGGCAACCCACTCACCCGCGATGAAGTTCTTGAAAGTCTTGGCCATGGCTCTAAGTCAGATGTTAGGATCACACCAGGATAGTTCTTGCCGGTCACGGACCGGTCGGCGCCGAGTCAGGTCTCGACGCAGGCACCGCGGCCGGCTCGTCGGGACAAGTCCAGTGGAGCTCCTGTCTGGCATAACCCACTCGAGGGAGGATTTCCCGCGTTGCTATGACGCCGGCCCACAGGATGGCCAGGAGGGAGACCACGAAAGCCAGACCGCGCCGGTGTGACCAGCTCGACAGAGCGCCGAGCACACCAATCAATAGCGCGATGCCGACAAGCCCAAGATAGAAGACCAGCTTGAGTCCACAGCTCTTGTCATTGGGCCACAGTGGTAGCGCGACGGCCAGGACAACGGCCAGCCCGGTCCAGAACCAGGTCAGGGCGACGAAGCGACGCTGCGGTGGAGGAGCCGGCTTCCCTGCCCCTGCCGGAACGGGCGCGGGCGCGGGCTGCCTGGCAATCACTTTGTCGATGTCGGCAAGTTCCTTGTCCCAATTCCGTGGTTGTTCGGTCATACCGACTCCCGGCTGAGGCCGTAACGCTCGATCTTCTTGTACAGGTTGGAACGGGGCATCTTCAGCGCGCGGGCCGTCTCCGACACGTTCCAGTCGTGCTCGCGCAGCTTCTGGGCGAGAAAATTCTTCTCGGCCTCCTGCTTGAATGTCTCGAACGTCTGGCTCCCGGGCGCGTCCGCTCCGGATGTGCCACCGGACGGCCCCGGCAGCAGGTGGTCGATGTCGGCCGCGGTGACCACCTTTCCCGAAGCCAGGATGAGGCCCCGCTCGACCGCGTTCCGCAGCTCCCTGATGTTACCTGGCCAGCTACGCGACTGCAGTCGGCGAACGGCATCGTCCGCGAACCTCCGCCCCGGTACCCCGGCGCCGGCAGCCAGCTGCTCGGCGAAGTGCGTCACCAGAGCGGGAATGTCTTCGGTGCGCTCGCGCAGGGCCGGCACGTCGATCGGGACCACGTTGAGCCGGTACAAGAGATCCTCCCGGAATCGACCCTCGCCGATCTCGGATTCGAGGTCCTTGTTGGTGGCAGCGAGAACCCGAACGTCCACCTGGATCGACTTGGATCCGCCGATTCGGGTTACGACTCCCTCCTGCAGCACTCGCAAGAGCTTGGACTGAGCCGAGAGCGACATGTCGCCCACCTCGTCCAGGAACAGCGTCCCTCCGTCGGCCTGCTCGAACTTTCCGGCGCGGTCGGCAAAGGCACCGGTGAACGATCCCTTCATGTGGCCGAAGAGCTCGCTTTCGATCAGCTCGGAGGGAATGGCCGCGCAGTTTACCTCCACGAAGGGTTTCTCTCGCCGGGGAGAGGCCTCGTGCAGCGCCCGCGCAACCAGCTCCTTCCCGGTTCCGTTCTCGCCGGTGATGAGCACCCGGGCCGAAGTCGGACCCACCTTGTCGATCAGGGCACGCACCGCCTGGAGTGGTGCGCTGGCCCCGACCATCGTGTACCGGTTCTCGGTGGCCTCACGAAGGCGGGTATTCTCCCCGACCAGTTCGGAGTGCGCCAGGGCGTTGCGAACCGTCACCAGCAGGCGATCGGTGTCGAGCGGCTTCTCCAGGAAGTCGAAAGCTCCACGCTGAGTGGCTTCGACCGCCGTCGCGATGGTGCCGTGGCCGGAGATCATGACCACCTGGGCGGTGGGATCCAGATTTCGGAGCCGGGTCAGTGTCTCCAGGCCATCCAGTCCCGCCATCTTCACATCGAGGAAGACCAGATGAGGCCGGAACTCGGAATAGACGGTGATGGCTTCGCCGCCGGAGGCCGTGACCCGCACCACGAGGTCCTCGTACTCGAGCACCTGCTTCAGTGCCTGACGGATCCCCGCCTCATCATCGACAATCAGGATCCGATGGCTCATTGACGCGCTCCGAAGAGGGTCGCCCCCGAAGGCCGGATGCGGATCTCCCGAATTCCGGATGGGATCCGCACTGGGACGGCTCGCCTGGTCGAATCACCGAAGGCCCGGGCGACCAGTTTGGGTACCGCGTCGCGCGGGATCGGAAATTCTCTGATCCGGAACGACCGTATCTCCCACTCTGCCTTCCCGGAGCCGACGACGCGGATCGGCCCAGCGGCCTGGACCGGCTCCCGCTCTCGCAGCGCCACCGTGAGCGGACCGGTGAGCTCCCGGGGCAGGCGGGCCGTAGCGAGCTTGGCGTTGACGGCAACCGACCCATCGAGGAGCTCGACCTGGAGCGAATCGAGTTGGCGACGGAGGCTGGGGTTGAGGCCGGCTCCGATCAGCGACGCCACCTCTGACGCGCTGAGCACCACGGAATCGGCCCCCCAGCCGTTGAGCGAGTCGACCTTCGATTGTGCCGCGGCCAAGGCCCGCGAGCCCGGCCGGCCACTGGCGCTGGGAGCTTCGCCGGTTGCCGACCAATCCATCACCCGTCGCAGCTCCGCCGCGAGCCGGTCGCGGTAGAGCCAGCCGATCGCCAGCGCCACGATTAGGGCAAGACCGCCCAGCAGCTTGAAGGGGACCGAGAGACAACCCATCAATGGCCAAAGTCGATGGTGAGGCGGGATTCGTAGCGCAGTCCCCCAGTGGTCAGCAGGCTCTCGTAGAGCACGAGCTGGCGAGCCACAAACGACACCTGCTCGAAACCCTTAGCGTGATCATCCAGCCCTCCCGGCGGAAGCCGCTGCCCCTCTCGGAGGCGCCCGAGAGTAATGTGCGGCTGGAAAGGGGCCCCCTCGGGTGGAAAGCCGATGGCCTCACAGCCCCGCTCGATCCGATCCTGCAGCAGCTCGAGGCCGGCGGGCGCCTGAACCCCTACCCACAGCACGCGCGGTCGGGCCCGGCTGGGAAACGCTCCGAGATCTCCGAGCGCCAGCGTCAACGGCTCGGCGCCCTGGGCCGCAAATCGCAGCGCTTCGGCGATCACATCCAGACGCTCCGGAGCGACCTCGCCGAAAAACTTGAGAGTCATGTGCAGGCCCTCGTCGTGGACCCACCTTACCGGCCAGCCTGCCTGTCGTAGCTTCCCAAGAAGCTTGAGAATCTGCTCCCGCGCCGGCTCGGATACCGGTACGGCGACAAAGAGCCGCATCAGCGCGGAGACCGGGGCGCTAGGGCGAGGAGCCCGCCCCGGCGATATCCGGCGGGGTCGAGCTCGACAGCGGCAAAGCCCAGCTCCATAAAGACGGCAGCGATCGTATCCCAGCTGCTGCGAAGCCGATCCATCTGGTCGGGAGCAACTTCCAGCCGCGCCTTCCCACCATGGTGCCGGACCCGAAGGTCTCCGCTGACGCCGAGGCTCCGAAGGTAGGCTTCGCCCTGCTCCACCTGCCGGAGACGCTCGGGGGTGATCTCCAAGCCGTACAGTACCCGGCTCGATAGACAGGGGGCGGCGGGTGCGTCCCAGATCGGCAGCCCCAACTCGCGCGCCGCACCGCGGACCTCCTGCTTAGTCCAACCCAGTTCGGCCAAGGGCGACCTGATGTGCCGTTCAGCCGCCGCGCGCAGGCCCGGCCGATGCTCCCCAAGATCATCCGCGTTGGTGCCATCGATGATGGTATCGAAGCCGCGTCCCGTGGCGACGTCATGGAGCCGGGCCCAGAGCTCCGACTTGCAGAAGTAGCAGCGATCGGTGGAATTCGTCAGGTATCTCGGATCCTCGAGCTCGTGAGTGTCGACCTCGAGGACGGGAATATCGAACCGCTGCGCCAGCTCGACGGCGGCGTCGGCCTGCACCTCGGGATAGGAAGCGCTGCGCCCCGTCACCGCAAGGAAGTTGTCGCGACCCAGGGCCTGGCGTGCCGCAACGGCCAGCAGCCCGGAGTCCACGCCTCCGGAGTAGCCGAGCAGTACGCGACCCATCGTCGACAGGTGAGCGCGCAAAATCTGGAGCTGTGCCATGGGCAGTAACGTAATGGAGAAGAGCGTGAGCGGGAAAGGAAAGCGTGAGCGGTGAGTGGGTATAGCTTTATGGATGGCCGATGACAACGTCCTGGAGATCACCCCCGATCTTCGCCTTCCGCTGGCGGAGCTTGAGTATCTGGCCTCACGCTCGGGCGGGCCGGGTGGGCAGCACGTGAATACCTCGTCCACTCGGATAGAGGTCTGGTGGGATGTCGCTAACTCTCCCAGCCTGAATCCGGAACAGCGCGCGCAGCTGCTGGAGCGCCTGCAAGCGAGGCTGGATTCGGCCGGCCGGCTCCGGGTGGTCTCCAGTGGGACGCGGAGCCAGCTCCGGAATCGGGAGGATGCGACGGAGCGGTTGCAGGCGGTCGTGGCGGCCGCGCTCGCCATCAGGAAAAAGCGGAGGCCGACTAAGCCGACGCGGGCGGCAAAGGCGGCCAGGCTGGAGGCCAAGCGGCGGCGGGCTGCCACCAAGCGGCACCGGCGCCCGCCTGGGGCGACCGACGACTAGAAGCCCGCCGCCTAGCCGACTATGTTCTTTGGTCCCATATCCATCGGATCTCACGTGCACCCAGGTTTCCTGTTGATCTCCGGCACCCTGCTTCTGGCTGGGTGTGCAGCCAAGCAGCCTGAGCCAGTCCCGGCTAGCCCGGCCCCGCGGCCCGCCCGACCGGGCGCCACCCCGGCCGATCTCGAGCGACGGATCGCGCGACTCGAGCTCAGTCTGATGGAAAAGGAAGCGCAGGTCGAGGATCTTCAGACCCGGCTCGATAACACACGGCAGGAAGTCGTGAGAGCCATGGCCAAGCTCCAGACGCTGGCCACCCGGGCCGAGGCCGCGTCGGGAATAGCTGAAGCCGAGGTGGCCATCCAGACGCTGAGGACAGCACCGGGGCAGCCAGCGACGCCGGAAGGGACCCAGGCCGCCAGACTATTGAAGGAGAGCTCGGATGAGTTCGACAAGGAGAACTACGGGGGCGCACTGTACCTGGCAAATCAGGCAAAGACGCTAGCCAGCGCGGCCCGAGGCCGCCTGTCCGCAGGGGAGCGTGGAGCGCCGCGCCAAGGCGAGACCGCCTTTGCGCTGCCGATCCGGCTGGTAGCCGCTGGACGGGGGAACGTAAGGGCTGGCCCGGGTACCGGCTCCCGCATCGAGTTCGGGGTAGAGCCGGGTGAGGCGTTGATCGGCTATTCGTATGTGGATGAATGGATTCGGATCGGCGACGACAGTGGTCGCGGCGGCTGGATCTTCCGGAGCCTCGTCGCCCGCCCCTAGCCCCGGTTGGTGCCCTGCTTCTCCTTGCGGCGGGCGCACACCACCCGGTTCCGGCCTTGGCGCTTCGCCTCGTACAGCGCTTCGTCAGCGCTGGAAATGACGGCTTCCGCGGTATGACCGTGATGCGGGAACTCGGCAATCCCGCCGCTGATTGAGATCTTCCCTCCGACGAATTCCTCCGCCGCCACTCGTTCACGGATGCGCTCGGCCAGCTGTTGCGCCGTGTCTCCGCCCTTTCCCGACAGCAGGACAGCGAACTCCTCGCCGCCGTATCGCGCGGTACAGTCGCCCGCCCGGGTGCAGCTGCGCAGGATGTTCGCCACTTTCTTCAGGACTTCATCGCCCGCCGGATGGCCATACGCATCGTTGTATTTCTTGAAGTGATCCACATCCAGCATCAGCACCGTAAATGAGTGGCTCTGGCGTTGAGCCCGTAGCAGCTCCTCCGACAGCCTCTGGGTCAGAATCCGGCGGTTAGAGAGCCCCGTCAGCGAATCCGACGCGGAGAGCCGCTCCAGCTCTTCGTTTCGCTCCCGGAGGGTCTCGTTGACGTCGTCGAGGTCCTGCCGGCTTTTTCGCAGGCGACCCACCATGTGATTGAACACGTAGGTCAGGTCACCCACCTCGCCGGTGGCCTTCGGAAGGTCCACGGCGAGATCGCCTTCGGCGACCTCCGCTGCCCCCTTGGTGAGCCGCTCCAAGGGACGAACAATGAGCAGGGCGAGTCGGTAGGCAATGGCGGTGACTCCGAGGAGCAGGCCCGCCACAATTGCCAGCGTCAAGTCCCGAAACCGCCGGACCTGCTGATAGGCTGTCTCGACGGGAACCTCGGACAGGACCGCCCAGCCTACACGGGGCACCTGCCTCAGGCTGCCGAGCACCTCGACCCCGGACACGCTCTCGTAAGTCAGGACCGCTCCCTCCCGCTTCTTCAACCGCTCGAGGATCCCCGGCTTCAGGCTCAACTTCATTAGCTCGGCCGAAGTGGTAAGCGAGTTGACGATCAGGTTCCCGTTGGTTCCGATGAGGTAGACCTGCCCGTACTTCCCCGGAGCAAAGGTCAGCAGACCGTCCTTGGCACCACGCAGGTTCAGCCTGGCGGCGAGGGCTCCAAGTAGCCGTCCATCGGCGCGCTGGACCGGGACCGCTACCAGCAGGGTTCCCATACCCAACGCCTGATCCCAGAATGCCTCACCCACCACGGCATTGGTAGCGCTCAGCTCGGTCTTCCAGTTATTGGGGAGGCGAAACGCTCGAGGCTTACTCGAGCTGCTCGCCACCATGCGGCCCTGAGGATCCAGGACCACCAGCTCTTCATAATCGCTGAATCGCTCCCGGACGGAGTTGAGGTAGTCGTTCAGGCGGCCTTGCGTCGTCGAGCCGGCAGTTCCGCGCGCCAGGTTCTCGGAGACTTCGTAGGAGCTGGCGAACACGCGGAGATCGTAGAGACGCTCCTTGAGCCAGACGTCCATCTCGCGCGCGGTCTGGGCGCTGGCGCTCAACAGCTCCTGGGAGATCTTCTCCTCCAGAGCCGTTCGATTCTGGGTATAGGAGATCCACGCAGTGAGCCCGGTGGGGATCACGGTTACCGCCAGCGCAAACGCGAGAATCTTGCTCCGGACCGTGTCCAGGCGGAAGAAGCGCTCGTAGGGAGAGAGCTGGCTACCCAGGATGCTCAACCTCACCCCCACTCACAAGAAGGGAAACGCGCATGCTCGGCGATAGCTCTGCGGGTGTAGAGTCCGGCTCTGCCGGAGGCCTCGGTAACAGGTGCGATAGGCC
>DATBSM010000131.1:0-2729 GCA_036559785.1 Gemmatimonadales bacterium | reverse complement strand
TCGATCCGGCGGGTGGTACCGGTCACCCGCCGGTTTCCTGGCCCGCACGCTCCAGGCGGCTGACGAAAACAACATTCCGTTTCTTGCCAGCGCGCTCACGTTTGACGCGCTGCTTGCCGCGGTGCCGTTCATCCTGTTGGTGCTGATCGGTCTGACCCACCTGGCCCAGGCGGTCACCCACGGCCCGCCGGTCGACACGGTGCTGCTTTTCCACCGCTTCCTGCCACCCCATTCGGCGGTATCGGATGGTGACCCGTTTGGGGTCATAGAGCGGCTGCTGACCGGGATCAGCCAGAACCGGGGCCAGCTGTCGCTCTATGCCGCGCCCGCGTTCCTCTGGTTCAGCACCCGCTTGTTCGCCGGCATCCGCACAGCGTTTAACGACATCTACGACGTATCGCTACGGCCGACCCGCCACCGGGCGTTCATTCTGCTATGGCTCCAGGCGAAGCTGCGCGATACGATCATGGTGATCGGCACCGTCTTCCTGTTTCTGGCCAACACGCTGATCTCGACCGGACTCGCGGTCCTGGAGGCTCGAGGGACGGCGAGCGTCCCGCAGCTGGCGTTCTTCGTGTCCACCGTCGGGCGATTCGTGACCGAGCTGCTGGCCATCGGTTTCTCCGTCTCACTCTTTTATATCACCTACCGCTACGCCTCCATTCGCCGGCTCCCCTGGAGCACGGCGTTGCTGGCCTCGACATTTACCGCCGTCCTCTTCGAGGTGGCCAAGCGGCTATACGCCCTGTACCTGGCAAACTTTGCATCGCTGGACGCGTGGGGCGGGGATGCCACCCTGGGAGCGGCCGCACTGTTCATCCTCTGGGTGTATTACACGACCATCGTGTTCCTGCTCGGCGCCGTCGTCGCGGAGACCTGGGAGCTCCGGAAGATGCAAAGGCGCCAGCGAGCAATACTTTGCTGATTGCTTCCTGGGTCTATCACACAGGACTTAACCCGTCGAGAGGCTCCATGACCGTTGTTCGCCCCGCTGTACTGCTGGGCATACTGGTGTTCGGACTGTCAAGCGCGTGTCGCCCGAAGGAAAAGGGAACCATGGATGCCGGTGTCCCCGCGGCGCTCTCTCCGGCTGATGAGGCCAGGATCCGGTCGGTGGATTCGGCTTTCATGGCGGCGGCCAACGCCGGCGACGCGGAAGCGCTGGTAGCGGTGTATGCGCCTGACGGCGCTCTGCTGGCGCCGAACCTTCCACCCCAGCAGGGACGAGACGCGATCAAGGCGTTCTGGGGCGGCTTCCTCGACGCCTATAGCGTTCGCTTCGAGGTGGCCTCGGACACCATCGAGGGGCGGGGTGACCTGGCGTATAATCGGGGTCACTACCGCTTTACCGCGGTGCCCAAGGCCAAGGATGCACCCGGCGTTGCCGACGAGGGAAAGTTCATCGAGATTCTCAGGAAGCAGCCCGATGGCAGCTGGAGGTATGTGATCGACATGTACAGCTCCAATCTGGCGCTCCAGCACTGAGGGAGCGATTCCCTGACGGGTAGGCGGGGGTTATATTGAGGGTGCCTCAGGTCCGAAGGGCGCCGGCGCGTGAACCGCGTCAGGACCTCGCCGGTAGCAGCGCTAAGCGATGCCCGGTGTCGCTTCGGGGTGCCTGAGGCACTTTTCTTTTTCCACCCCCGCCACCACTCCGGCCATTTGCCTTCATGATTGCCCTTGCCCGCCGATATCGTCCCAAGCGCTTCTCAGATCTCCTGGTGCAGGACCACGTTGTGGCAGTACTCCGCGGTGCGGTGGCCCGGGGCAGGGTGGGGCACGGCTATCTGCTCACCGGACCCCGCGGGGTCGGCAAGACCACGGCAGCCCGCATTCTGGCCATGGCACTCAATTGCCCCAATCGCGAAGCATCCGGTGAGCCCTGCGGGGAGTGCGAGAACTGCGTGCGGGTCTGGAACGGATCGGCCAACATCGATGTCGTGGAGATCGACGCGGCGAGTAATCGTGGGGTGGAAGACGCGCGTGATCTGCGGGAGCGGGCCATGTACGCCGCATCGCAGGAGGGCCACCATAAGGTCTACATCATAGATGAAGCCCACATGCTGACCCGCGAGGCCTGGAACGCGCTGCTCAAGATTCTGGAGGAGCCGCCTCCTGGCGTGGTCTTCGTGTTTGCCACCACCGAGCCGCAGAAGATCGCCGCTACGGCCGCCCCGGTGATGTCCCGTCTCCAGCGATTCGATTTCCGCCGGATCACCCCAACCGCTATTGGGGACCGGCTGCGCCAGGTTTTAACGGCGGAGCAAATTGCCGCCGACGATGACGCGCTGATCCTCATTGCCCGGCACGCTGACGGCGGCATGCGTGACGCGCTGTCCGTGCTGGACCAGTGCCTGAGCTTTGGAGAGGGTGCGGTCACCGCCGAGCGGGTCCGCGAGGTGCTGGGCCTGGTAGACGACGAGCTCTATGCCGAGGTACTGAAACTGGTAGCTGAACGGTGCCCAGCGGGAGTGTTCGCGCTGGTGGACCGGCTGATGGATGCGGGAGTCGACCTGGCGGAGTTCATGGGGGGCGCGGCCGAGATGCTGAGAGGGCTGCTCATGCTCCAGGTCGGCGCCCGGCCCGAGGGCCTAACCGAGGCGCTCCGGACTACCCTGGAGAGTTACCGGGACCGTCTCGAACCAGGTGACGTCCTGCGCATGCTCCGGCTGCTCGCTGAGAATGAAATGGGCATCAGGCGAAGCGTGAACCCCCGTCTGGTCGTCGAG
>DATBSM010000130.1:0-14317 GCA_036559785.1 Gemmatimonadales bacterium | reverse complement strand
TGGTTACCTGGCGGCATGCCTGGCGCAATGCGCTCTTTCCCGTCATCACCCTCTTCGGTCTCTGGCTTCCGATTCTGGTGACTGGATCGGTATTCGTCGAAGCCGTGTTCGCCTGGCCCGGACTGGGGTCGCTGGCCGCGGGCGCGGTTGGTAGCAGGGACTATCCCCTGCTGATGGGTGCGTCGCTGCTGGTGGCCGCGCTGGTGGTCGCCGGCGGTTTTCTGACCGACCTGACGTACGCACTGTTGGATCCCCGGGTGCGAATCGGGTGACGGCGATTCTCGAAATGCTGCAAAGCGCCTGGCGCAATCCCCGCGGTCGCAGTGGGGCGCTGTTGTTAGCCATCGTCGCGATCGCCGCCCTCGTGGGCCCCTGGCTGCTGCCCGATCCGCTCGCCCAGCCCGACATACTTGCCGGCAGCCTTCCACCGGGACTGGGCCACCCATTCGGCACCGATCAGCTGAGCCGGGATGTGCTGGCCCGGGTGGCGACCGGCGCCCGCATCTCACTCGGAGTGTCGGTCCTCGCCGTAGCGCTCTCGGTGACCCTCGGCGCGGCCGTAGGCATCGTGTCCGGATATTGGGGAGGAGCGATCGACGCGGCGCTCATGCGGTTGGTGGACGGCGCGCTTGCCATCCCGCGTCTCTTTATTCTGCTGCTGGTGCTGGCGGTGTGGGAGCGAGTGCCGGTGCTGGCGCTGATCTTGATCATCGGGGCGACCGGGTGGTTTGCCACCAGCCGGCTGGTGCGGGGTGAAGTCCTCCGGATCCGGGAGGAAGGCTACGTTCAGGCGGCCGAGGCGCTCGGTGCACGTCGGCGGAGGATTATCTTTCGGCATCTACTCCCGAACGCGCTCGGACCGCTGCTGGTGGCAGCCACGCTGGGCGTTGGTGACGTGATCCTGCTCGAGGCCGGGCTTTCCTTTCTCGGGCTCGGCATCCAGCCGCCGACTCCTTCCTGGGGGAGCATGATCCTGGACTCCCGGGAGGTGATGGTAAGCGCGCCCTGGGCCGGCATCTTTCCCGGGCTCGCGATTGTGATCACCGTACTCTCCGCCAACCTGTTCGGCGACGCCTTGCGCGACGCCGTCGATCCCCGAAGCGCATGACCAGAGTGCTCGAGGTAGCCAACCTGCGGGTGTCGTTCCCCGGTGCCGGCCACAGCCGGTTCTATCCGGTGGACGGAGTCAGCTTCTCGCTGGAGCGCGGCGAGATGCTCGCGCTGGTGGGCGAGTCCGGCTGCGGCAAGAGCCTCACAAGCCTCGCGCTGCTTCAGCTCATTCCTCCGCCCGGGCGAATCGAATCCGGCAGCGTCATCCGGCTGGGCGACAGCGACGTGCTCGCACTCAAGGGCGAGGCGCTGCGCCGAATCCGAGGCCGCCGGATAGGGATGATCTTTCAGGACCCGATGACCAGCCTCAACCCGGTATTCACGGTGGGTGCCCAGATCGTCGAGGGCATCCATGCCCACTTCAAGGTGTCTTCAGCGGAGGCACGACAGCGCGCGCTTCAGCTGCTCCAGGAGGTAGGCATCCCCGATGCCGCGGAGCGCCTCAAGGCCTATCCCCATCAGCTCAGTGGAGGCATGCGCCAGCGGGTAATGATTGCGATCGCCCTGGCAGCCGAGCCGGAGATTCTGGTAGCCGACGAGCCCACTACGGCGCTCGACGTCACGGTGCAAGCCCAGATCCTGGAAGTGCTCGACAGCCTCCGGGCCAGGCGAGGCATGGCGGTACTTCTCATTACGCATGACCTCGGCATCGTCGCGGGCCGGGCTGACCGGGTGGCGGTGATGTACGCCGGCCAGATCGTCGAAGAGGCAAACACCCCACGGCTGTTCGCCAACCCCTCCCATCCGTACACCCAGGGATTATTTGCCTCGGTCCCGCGAATCACCGGTCCGCTCAAGCGGCTCAATCCGATTCGGGGCAGCGTGCCGGCTCCCGCGGCGTGGCCGACCGGGTGCCGCTTCCGACCCAGGTGCCCGCAGGCGTTCGACCGCAGTGAGACCGAGCCGCCGCTCCTGCCGGTGGAGCCCGAGCACCGCATGCGGTGCTGGCTGGCAGAAGAGCCAGGACGAAGATTGGCCGCAGATCGATGACTCCATTGCTGTCGGTGCGAGATCTGGTGAAGTACTACACGGCTGGCGGCCTGTTCGGCCGGGCGACGCCGCCGGTGCGCGCCGTTGACGGCGTGTCGTTCGATGTGGCACGCGGGGAAACCCTGGCGCTGGTGGGAGAGTCGGGCTGCGGGAAGTCATCGGTGGGACGGACCATCCTCCGGCTCCAGGAGCCGACCAGCGGCAAGGCGCTCTATGAGGGACATGACGTGTTCTCCCTGGACCGTACTGCGCTGCGCCAGCTCCGGCGGCGGATGCAGATCATCTTCCAGGACCCATACAGCTCGCTCAATCCACGGATGACGGTGGGGGCAGCGATCGCCGAGGGGATCGAGATTCATCGCCTGGCAACCCGGACGGAGATCCCAGGACGGGTGGCGGCCCTGCTGGAGGAAGTCGGCCTCGATCCGACCTATGCCAGGCGCTATCCACACGAG
This sequence comes from Gemmatimonadales bacterium, assembly GCA_036559785.1. Taxonomy (GTDB): domain Bacteria; phylum Gemmatimonadota; class Gemmatimonadetes; order Gemmatimonadales; family GWC2-71-9; genus CAVVWJ01. The sequence continues at coordinate 11,762 of DATBSM010000130.1, read as the reverse complement.
TTCTCCGGAGGTCAGCGCCAGCGAATCGGCATTGCGCGGGCACTCGCGGTGCAGCCTTCGTTCATCGTTTGCGACGAGCCGGTGTCCGCTCTGGACGTCTCGGTGCAGGCTCAGGTGCTCAACCTCCTGTCCGATCTACAGCGTCAGCGCAGTCTCTCCTATCTGTTCATCGCGCACGACCTCGCAGTGGTCAGGCAGATCGCGCATCGCATCGCCGTGATGTATCTCGGCCGGATCGTGGAGGAGGGGGCGGCCGACCAGCTCCTGTCCAATCCCAGGCATCCCTACACGGTCGCCTTGCTCTCGGCCGTACCAGAGCCTGACCCCGCCGCCCGCCGGGCGCGGATCGTTCTGAGTGGGGATCTGCCAAGCCCGTCCAGCCCGCCGCCGGGCTGCCACTTTCACACCCGCTGTTTTCACCCCCTGAAGAGCGATCGCTGTCGCACCGAAGCACCCCTATTGCGGCCGGTCGATGCCACGGTGGCCGCGTGCCATTACGCGGAGAGCACACCCAGGCCCGCCGAGGTCAGCGTCGCCTAGATCTGGTGACCGCAGTCACGGATTGTCCCCCTGTACTTCTCCAGTATTCTCCTGGCAAGCAGATCAACAGCGGCCACGAGAACGCGACCAACAAGCGAAAACACGAACCATATACGGGGTATAGAACATGACGGACAAGAAAGATCTTGCCACCGAGGGGTCCGAAGATCGCCTCAAGGGTGCGGGCAAGCAGGTTGAGGGCAGAATTCGTAATGCGGTTGGCGGCCTGACCGGCAACACCGGAGAGCAGGTGAAGGGCAAAGGGCAGGAGGTCAAAGGCAAGGTACAAGAGGCCGCCGGCAAGGCCAAGCAGCGGCTGGATCCGAACCCCGGAGTGGATGACGAATAGGCGGGGAAGCGGGGCGGCGGGGCAGAAGACACTATGAACAACCATGAGGGCCGGAGCTCATCTGAGCTCCGGCCCTTTCGCTACGGTCAGATAACAGCGTCCTGCCCCCCTGCCCCTTATCCCCCTGTGAGCTCGGTCTTGAGTCGGCGAAGCGCCTGGCTCCGAATCTGGGACACCCTCGACTCGCTGACGTGTAACACCTCGCCAACCTGCCTCAGGTTGAGCTCCTCGTAGTAATAGAGGGCCAGCACCTTGCGTTGCTGTTCCGGCAGCCGCGAGACCAGTTCACGCAGGTGGGCGACATGCTCGGAATCGACCATCTGCTCCGACGCGAGGGTTGCCGAGGTGTCGGGATGGTTCTCGGCGTCGCGCGAGGCCCGTTGCCCCTTGGAGTTCGCCGGGACATCGGTTTCGCAGTGGATCCCGACCGCGTCCTTCCACTTCCAGAACGTCTCCATGTCGATCTCGAGCCGCGCCGCAATCTCTTTCGGGGCCGGCGCGCGACCGAGCTCGCCCTCGAGCGATGCCGCGACGCCCTCGATCTTCCGTCGTTTCATCCGGACCGACCGGGGAGTGGAGTCACGGCTTCGAAGATCGTCGAGAATGGCGCCGCGTATACGAAGGACGGCGTAGGTGCTGAACGCCAGCCCGCGAGACAGGTCGAAGCTATCCAGGGCCTTCATGAGACCGATGGCGCCGGCGCTCACCAGCTCGCCGAGCTCGATCGACGGAATACGGCCGGACACCTCCCGGGCAACATGATGCACGAGGCCCAGGTGTCGCGAGAGGAGTTGAGCCCGCGCTTCGGGATCGCCGGCGGAGCGGTATCTCGCCCAGAGAACGTCGATCCGTGCTTGGGTCTCTGGCATGGGAACGGCCGTCAAGCCCGGTTCCGGTCGTGCGTCACGCAAGGCAGCATCTCGTATCCGTCATGGAGTGTTTCTGGAGTGCGGAGGTCGGGACCTCCGTGATCTTCGGATAGAGTCAAGGCAACCGCTGTACCAATTCGGAAGGAAAAAATTGTGCCCGCACTGCAGAATCTTGCGTACGCCTCCGATCTACTTGTGGGTTAGTGACTTAGACAATGACGGGGAGGGCCGATTCCGAAGAGGCATTTCGGCCCGATTTTCGGCAGGGGAAGCCATCCGGCCGAATCGCGGCTGAAACGGCCAAGGTTGTCGGCAAGTTGCAGGGCTTCAGCTGGCGGCACGCACCTGGGAGCCATCCAGGCCCGGCTCCTTACCGCGGCCTTCATCTACAAAGACCAGGGCCCGGCCCTGTTCCACCAGGGCTCCCAGCCCCCGGTGAACCTCGGGTGCCAGCACGGTACCGATAAGGCCGAGCATTTTTTCCACCGCCATCTCGGGCGTCAACTGCTCGCGGTAGGGTCGTGCCGAGGTGAATGCGTCATACAGCTCGGCCGCCGCGATGAGCCGGGCTCCCCAGGGGATCGCCTCGCCGGCCAATCCATCAGGGTATCCCTGCCCATCCCAGCGCTCGTGGTGGGCCCGCACGAACGCACCGACGGGTCCGAGCTGGGGCAGCGGGGCGAGGATCTCGCCGCCAACGATCGCGTGGCGCTTGATCAGGTCGTGCTCCTCGGCACTGAGCTGTCCCTCCTTGCCCATGATGCCTTCGGGAACGACGATCATCCCGATGTCGTGCAGGAGGCCGGCGCGGCGGACGCTTTCCACCTCTTCATCCGTGCGTCCGAGCTCGGCCGCGATCGAAGCCGCGAGCTGGGCCACCCTGAGGGAGTGACCTACGAACCAGATGTCTCTCGCTTCCACGACGCACACCAGCGCCTCCAGCGTCGCGACGGTCAGTCCTTCGACTTTGGCCCGTTCGCGGGCGAGCTCGGCACCGAGGTTGACCAGCTCCTCCTTGAGCAGGCGGGATGCGCTACGCTCCTGAATTCGCTCGATGCGCCGGCGTAGCGCCCGCTGGAGGGCGGCTTCCACGCCCGGCAGATCGAGAGGCTTGGGCAGATAATCCATCGCGCCGTACTGGAGGTAACGCACCGCATCGGCCACATCGGGACGCGAGCTCACCACCAGGACGGCCAAGTTGGGGTCCCGCGCAAGCGCCCGGGACAGGAGCTCGGCGCCCCCGGTTCCGAACAGCCGGGCCTCGGCGATCATGCAGCTGATCTTCTGGCGGGCGAGAATGCCCAAGGCGTCTTCAGCGGAGGCGGAGGTGAGCACTTCGAACCCCCGCCGCGTGAGGTAGGCCTCCAGCGTAGCTCGCGCTTCTGGGGCGTCGTCGACCAGCAGCACGCGAACCGGCACTACAACGCTGAGCATGGATTTCCTCGACCGGATTACCGCCAGGGGGCCGGGCGGCTGTGGTCCACCCGGGGAAACTCATAGGAAGGATCGGATGAAGTATCCCCTAACTTGATGGGGGGTGGCCCACCCCCGCACCTCTGGTTAATATCTTCGGAGGGCCGCGGGGGTCGCGGTGTTTGGCCGGCACTGAGAATAACTGCAGCCGCGTAAAGGTTCTGCGGCGGCAGGCCGACAACTCTTCCTGTAGCGCACCATCACAGACCGGGTGACGCCGGAGCGTACAGCCTCGACGTCGCGCGCCCGAACTCGGAAAGGTCGAGCGTGCCGAATTCTGAAGGACAACGCGGTACCACCACGCTCGAGCCCGGCCGGCTGCGGGTGCTTCGGCGTCGTCTGGAGAGCAAGTTCTACGACGAGGCACCTGCTTTGGAGCGGATTGCCACAGGCGTGCTTGCCGATTTGAACCACCTCGACGAAAGCTCCGCGGCGCTTCCCCATTAGATCGTCGGCGTTCCATGGACCGGCAGCTCATTTCCAGCGGTGCTCCATGGGAGTCGATTGTCGGTTATTCCCGCGCGGTACGGGTGGGAAACACCATTCACGTCTCCGGTACCACCGCCACCGGCGCTGACGGCAGGATCGTCGGACCCGGGGATCCCTACGCCCAGACAATCCAAGCCCTCAAGAATATCGAAACCGCTCTCCGGTCCGCCGGGGCCTCGATGTCCCACGTCGTGCGCACCCGCATGTTCGTGACCGACATCGAGCAATGGGACGAGATCGGGAGGGCCCATGGGGAGGTCTTCGGCACTATCCGGCCCGCAGCCACGATGGTTGAGGTCCGGCGGCTGATCTCTCCGGAGATGCTGATTGAAATCGAGGCTGAGGCGGTCCTGCCATGAGCGGATCCCAGCGGTTCAGTCAGATCGACGCCTTCACCAACCGCCCCTTTGCCGGCAACCCGGCCGCCGTGTGTGTCCTCCCCGCCCCGCGGGACGCGGGCTGGATGCAGCAGGTGGCCGCAGAAATGAACCTGGCGGAAACGGCGTTCCTGGTGCGGCGCGCGGAAGGCTACGACCTCCGGTGGTTCACGCCAGCCGCCGAGGTAGATCTCTGCGGGCATGCGACACTGGCCAGCGCCCATTTGCTCTGGGAGGAGGGACACCTGAAGCCGACAGCGACCGCGACCTTCCAGACCCGTAGCGGAGTGCTCACCGCCAAGCGGCAGGGCGACATGATCTGGCTGGACTTCCCGGCCACCCCGGTGCAACCGGCAGCCATGCTGCCAGATCTCGAGCGCGCCGTCGGCGCGCCGATCAAGTATCTGGGCCGGACGGCCTTCGACTATTTCATCGAGATCGAGTCGGACGCTGCGGTGCGCGCGCTGGAGCCTGACCTGTCAGTGCTCGGCCGATTGCCGGTTCGGGGGGTGGTGGTCACCGCCCGCTCGGCAGACGGCAGCCACGACTTCGTCTCCCGATTCTTTGCGCCGCAACTGGGGGTACCGGAGGATCCGGTCACTGGCTCGGCCCATTGTGGCCTGGGACCGTTCTGGGCGGCGCGCCTCGGCACCAACGAGCTGGCCGGCTACCAGGCCTCATCCCGCGGCGGGACGGTCCTCGTGCGGGTGGCGGGCGACCGGGTACACCTCGGAGGTCACGCCGTGACCGTGCTCCGGGGCGAGCTGCTGCACTGAACCGCATGGACCCCCTCGAGGCACTGGACACGCTCGACGTCCGGGTCGGCCGCATTCTCAGGGTCGAGCCCAACACACGGGCTCGCAAGCCATCGTACAAGCTCTGGATCGATTTCGGCCCTCTGGGGGAGAAGACTTCGAATGCGCAGCTGACCGCACGTTACCAGACGGACCAGCTGATTGGCAGACTGGTCGTGGCGGCGGTCAATCTGGGAGTGCGCAACATCGCGGGTTTTCAGTCGGAGGTGCTGGTGCTGGGCGTGCCCGATGCCTCAGGTGAGACGGTGCTGCTGGCGGTGGAGCAGGACGTGCCGGTGGGCGGAAGAGTCTACTGACTTACTTCTCACCTGTCACGGCCGAGTCCGTGGGCGACGGTCGCACCACCAGGCCAGTCACTTCGCCATCGCGGGCCAGGCTCCACTCGATGAGCATTGGATGCGGCGCTTTGTTGAAGGACGCGGCCCGAGTGTAGACCAGGAACCGATCGGCTTCCATTACACTTTCATCCACGACCTGTCGCTCGGCACCGAGGTGACTGAACGCCTGACCGGCGAAGCTGGCCAGCTCGCCAACGCTGCCGAAGGTCTGCCGCATCTCGGGGGAGAAGCGGCCCCACAGCTTGTTGTATTCGTTGCCGTAGAGCCATGAGGTGTAAAGCCGGCCCTGCTGGACGAATTCGCCGTCGGGTTGCTTCTTAGGGGGAGCACAGGCCAGGGCCAGAATCGCGATCGCCACGAGCCATCGGGATGCAGCCATATCTCTTCCTCGGTTTCTTTCCGCCGGGCCTGCCACCATCGGAGCGGACATGCGGGTCTACATCTCAGTCGATATGGAGGGAGTCGCCGGAGTCGCCCACGAAGATCAAACCGACCCGATCGAGCCCCGCCATGCCGGAGAGTATAATAGGTTTCGTCGGCTCATGACCAACGAAGCCAATGCTGCAATCGCTGGCGCGCTCGAGGCCGGTGCAAAAGCCGTCCTCGTAAACGACAGTCATTGGCTGATGCGCAATCTTCTTGCCGAAGAGCTCAACCCGGCGGCCGAGCTGTTGAGTGGCGGACCGAAGCGCCTATCGATGGTCGAAGGCATCGATGGTGGCTTCGCTGCAGCATTGTTCATCGGGTATCATGCCCGAGCGGGCACGCGGAATGCCACGATCGATCACACCTACACCAGCCGGGTGTATGAGGCGCGTCTCAACGGCGAGCCGGTGGGCGAGCTGGCCCTGAACGCCGCCATGGCCGGCGTTCACGACGTACCGGTGGCGCTGGTAAGCGGCGACCAGGCGCTGGCCGCGGAGGCACGGACGCTACTGGGCGACGGGATCGAAACCGTGGTGGTGAAGGAGGCGGTGGGCCGGTTCGCGGCGCGAAGCCTGGCGCCGTCGGTCGCGTGCGAGCGGATCCGTGCCGGCGCAGCGGCGGCGCTCCGCCGCAAGCACAAGCTGCTGAAGATCGCACCCCCGATCCGGCTGGAGGTGGACTTCGCTCTGACCCAGATGGCGGACATGGCTGAACTGGTACCGGGGTCGGCGCGGACGGGAGGCCGGACAGTCGAGTACTCCGGGGATGATTACCGGGAGGTGTTCGGGGCCTGGCGGGCGATGTACAACCTGGCGTCCGTGGAGTAAGTGGAGGAATCGGAAGGGGAATGGACCGGATGTATCGTGTTCGTCAGCAAGACCTGCCCTTCGAGGGCAGTTCCCACCGCTTCGTTGGAGCCGAGAACGGCGACGTCAATGTCTCCGTCTTCCTCCTCAGCGCCCTTCCCGGGCGCGGTCCCGGGCCCCATCGACATCCGTACGATGAAGTCCAGTTCGTGCGGGAGGGCCGAGGTCTCTGGACCGTCAATGGAGAAGAGTTCGAGGCCGGCGCCGGTGACATTCTGGTCATCAAGGCCGGGGAGATCCACGGCTTCCGCTGCATCGGCGATGCCCCCCTGGTCCAGGTGGATGTCCACCTCAGTCCGCGCTTCATCCAGGAGAACCTGACCTAGGATACAGTCGTGACAGCAAGGAGCTCCGGAATGGGCGAGATCCTACAGGGCATTTTCAGGACGATGGGCGTCTTCATGGCCTACCCCTGGCTTGCCGCGGTGGTCGGTGTCCTGTTCGTCACCCTCGGCTGGATGGTGCGCCGATGGGGGGTGGTCACGATCGGGGTGATGTGGGTGCTCTATGCGGCGTATGAGACCGGCATGAAACAGCGTTGGCTCTGTACCGGCGAGTGCAATATCCGGGTGGACCTGCTGTTGATTTACCCGATCCTTATCTTGTCCTCCATCGGCGCTGCCTTAAGTCTACGCGCAGCCAAACAGCCACCGGCAACCAAGTCAGGTCGGCACCGCAGATGATTCCACGAATGCGATTTGTTTGTGCCGCCCCCGCGGCACTTTCCTGCTAGCCGCCTGCCCACGACCTCGAGAGCAGCCGAGGCAAGAGCACTCACGCAGATCATCGCCAGTCCGCATCGATCCATTACTGTGACATGCCCTTAGAGGTCTGGCTAGGAGAAACACGAGCGTGTCGCGGCCCTTTCTGACAGCAGTCTGGCGAAACCTCGCCATGCTCAACTACGAGGTGCCGCCGGCGGTCCTGCGGCCGCTCGTGCCGGCAGGGACCGAACTGGATGACTTCGCCGGCGGAGTGCTCGCGAGTCTGGTGGGCTTCAGCTTTCTGAATACGCGGGTCCTGGGCATGCCCATCCCCGGGCACCGGGATTTCGAGGAGGTCAATCTGCGCTTCTACGTGCGCCGGCGCGCAGAGGATGGTGTGTGGCGCCGGGGAGTGGTCTTCGTGCGCGAGATGGTACCCCGGCGGGCTATCGCGTGGGTCGCGCGATGGTGCTACAACGAGCCATACTCGGCAGTGCCGATGCGCCACGAGCTCGCGCTCGACGGCGTGGAGGAGGGCGCCGCCGGGCGTGCCGCGTATCACTGGCGACTCGCGGATCGGTGGCATCGGCTCGACGTTACTACATCGGGCCGCCCGTTCTTGCCGGCCGCGGGATCAGAGGCTGAGTTTATCACGGAGCATTACTGGGGCTACACCGCGCAACGTGACGGCGGTTCCAAGGAATATCAGGTGGCGCACCCGCCCTGGCGTGTGTGGGCCGTGATCCACAGCGCGCTCGACTGCGATGTCGGCGCTGTCTACGGCGACGCCTTTGCCGAGTGCCTCAGCGGCGCACCCCGCTCGGCGTTTCTCGCCGAAGGATCACCCGTAGCCGTCTACTCGGGACGCCGGCTCGACGCCGTACGCAACGTGTGAGGTAGACCATGCCCTGCCGGGCAACCACATTCATCCGATCCGGGCATCCCTTGGCGGCGCTGCTTCTCATGGGCGCCTCTGCCGGTGCGCTGCCCGCGCAGACGCCCGCCGCTCCGGCGCTCGACCCGAAGCGCTTCGAAGCAGAGATCAAGGCCTTCGAGGCGGCCGACCGCGCAAGCCCGCCGTCGCCTGACGGGGTGGTCTTGGTCGGCAGCTCGTCGATCAAGAACTGGACGGGCGTGGCGGCCGATTTTCCCGGCGTGCCGGTCCTCAATCGGGGCTTCGGGGGGTCCATCATGGCCGACGTGGTCTATTACATGGGCCGGATCGTCACTCCCTATCAGCCACGCCTCGTTGTGCTCTACGCCGGTGATAATGACATGGCGGAGGGTCGGACGCCCCAGCAGGTGCTGGGTGACTACCGCGCGTTCGTCGCCCGTCTGCGCTCCGCCCTGCCTGGAACGCGGCTCGCGTTCGTCTCGATCAAGCCGAGTCCCTCGCGCCGCGCCTACCTCGAGCGGATGCGGGAGACGAATGGGCGCATCCGGGCGGACGTCGCGCGTGATAGCCTTCAGACGTACGTCGACGTCTTTACGTCCATGCTCGATCCCATGGGACAGCCACGGCCTGAGCTGTTCGAGGCGGACAGCCTGCACATGACTCGGGCAGGCTACCTGCTTTGGCGCTCGCTCCTCGCGCCGGTCGTGCGCTGAAGCGATGGCCGTACAGCCAATAGCCCTTGCGTGGAGCGGCGGCAAGGACAGCAGCCTGGCGCTCGCCGCCCTGCAGGCGGATACGACGGTGGAGGTCGTGGCCCTGGTCACCACCATCACCCGCGATTTTGACCGGATCAGCATGCACGGCGTCCGCCGAACCGTGCTCGAGGCCCAGGTGTCTGCGCTTGGGCTGCCGCTGGTCGAGGCGACAATCCCCGCGGCCGCGAGCAATGCGATCTATGAGGAAGCGCTGGCGGATGCCCTCTCGGCCGTGCGCCGACAGCACCCTGACGTGCGCCACCTGGCATTCGGGGACCTGTTCCTTACGGAGGTCCGGGCCTACCGTGAGCAGCTGCTTCCATCTCTCGGCTGGGAGCCACTGTTTCCGCTCTGGGGGCTGAACACGGCCAGCCTCGCGCACACCTTCGTCACCGCGGGGTATCGCGCCATCCTGACCTGTGTGGACACCACTCAACTCGGCGCTGAATTCGCGGGTCGGGAGTTTGATGCGGCACTCCTCGCCGACCTGCCCGCGACCGTCGATCCCTGCGGTGAGCGCGGTGAGTTCCACACCTGCGTGTATGCCGGGCCGATCTTCCGGCATCCGCTTGCCATCCAGCCAGGGGTCCGGGTTCGACGCGACGACCGCTTCGAGTATTGTGACGTCACTTTGGCGGCCGCGGCTGCCTAGACGCTGATGCCCAGTATCACATTTCGACCACTGGCCCTGGCGGATCTGCCGATGCTCCACGAGTGGCTCGTGCGGCCGCACGTCGCCGCGTGGTGGTCTCCCTCACCTTCGCTCGCTGAGGTGGAGCAGGAGTTCGAACCGCTGGTGAGCGGGCAGTCGACGACGCAGCCTTATCTCGTGCTCGGCGATGGAATGCCGATCGGCTATATCCAGTCGTATGTCGCGAAAGATTCGGGCGACGGATGGTGGCCGGACGAGCAGGATCCCGGGGTGCGCGGAATCGATCAATTCCTGGCGCATGCCGAGCAGCTTGGGCGCGGAGTCGGCACGGCAATGGTGCGGGCCTTCGTACGGCGCTTGTTCGCCGATCCCGCCGTCACCCGCATACAGACCGATCCGTCGCCATCGAACTCGCGCGCCATCAGGTGCTATGAGAAGGCCGGGTTCCGTCGACTGGATGAGATCGACACTCCGGATGGTCGGGCCCTACTGATGGTCTGCGACCGATCGATTTTCGCCGCCGGTCCATCGTAAAAACCTTAAGACGGTGTCGAGCTACATGATCGTAAGGTTTTAGTTGCTAATGGCTTACGACGTTGGCGACCATGACCCATTAATCCCGAAACATTTCCAGCATGCCACTCGCGCGCGGATTAAGCTCGCCTCTGGGAGAGCTTTTGATCTCCCGATGACACGCCGCTGGGCAATATGGATGCTGCCGATCGTGCTTACTCTTCACAACCTCGAGGAAGGTCTCGTCTTTCCTCGGTACCTGCCCCGCGTGCTCGGCCGGCTTCCGGCCGGGATCCGGGACTGGATCGGACCGGTCAGCTCGGGCGAGATGTGGCTGGCGCTCGCGCTAGCCACTGGGATCCCGCTGGCCTTTAGTGTGTGGGCTGCTGTCAGGCCCGCCAGTCGAGCCGCGCTGTGGCTGGTGCTGGCCATGTGGGCCACGCTCCTGCTCAACGCAGTCTGGCATGTGGTGGCAGCGGTGGCGCTCCTCGGTGGATATGCGCCTGGATTGGTTACAGCTGTCGCCCTGAACCTGCCGGTGTCAGTGCTGGTGCTTCGGCAAGCGGCGGCCGAACAGTGGGTCAGTCACGGAGCCCTGCGGGCTCTGGTACCCGCCGCGATCGTGTTTCATCTGCCCGGGGCCCTGGGCCTGATGCTGTGGAGCCGGGCCCTGGGCGGGGGCGGCTAACCTCGATGCTTTGAGGAAGTACACCCACCCGAAACACCCCCTGCAATAAGATTCAGGAGGGGACTGCGGCCGCGTGGCCGGGTCGAGTAGCTGCGGGATTTTTCGAGCCAGCGTAGGTTTGAGAGTGTCTCGATCAGGGTCCTTCGCTAGCCTACTGATCCTCACGGCCACGGCCACGGCCTCAGCCTGCGGCGGAGGTTGGCATCGCGTGGAGGATCTAGGCCCCCGCGTGCTCCCGACCCGGGCACAGGTGCAGTTGTGGCAGGGCGAGCGGGTCACGCTCCTGGATGCAGTCACACTCGAGTCGGACACGCTTCGAGGCGTACCCTTCACGCAGGCACCGACCTGCGACAGCTGCGGCGTCCGGATACCCTTAGCGGCAGTCGATTCGCTGCGGGTAGGCAGCAAGGAACGCGGCTTCTTCCGCACTGCCGGACTCGTGGTGGCGATTGGCGCGGCCTGGGCCTACCTGACTCGGGGCATGGGCGGCGAGTGAGAGGACGGGAATGCGGGACCCGAGCTCGAGGTCGTAACACCGGAAGAATTCCAGCGGCGGGTTCGAGACGGAACAACGAGAAAGGATTGGTTCATGAGCCTGACGGTGCGGCAGTACCTCGATCGGGCCAAGGGCCAGACGATCCCACCCCTCGTGCTCGAGCTGATCCTGCGCTCCGGCAAATCCTTTTACATCAAGAGCGTGTTTGAGGTCGACGACAAGGCGGAAATGGTGCCGCTTCGGGTCTGGGATTTGCGCGCCCTCACGCAGGCAGACCTGGACACCGTCCTGCGACGCCTAGGGGCGGTTCAGTCCCGGGATGAGCTGGAGAATATCGAGAAGCTCCACCCCAAGCTGGATCAGGGGAATCTTTGGGTCCTACTTGCCGAGATCGAGGCGATCGTCGAATGGCATAGTGATCTCTGGCCGGGAGTCGACCGGCCCGAGGCTCGGCAGGTGGTGGTTGGTTTCCGATCCTAGCCCCTCTCGCACGACGGCTCCGCCACCTGAGTCCCGC
>DATBSM010000129.1:0-9972 GCA_036559785.1 Gemmatimonadales bacterium | reverse complement strand
ATTCGCCCGGCGACATGAGTCCTTTGAGCTCATCAGGGCCTGTAATATGAAGCTTGACCATCCAGCCATCCCCATATGGATCGCGATTGACCAGGGCGGCATCGGACTCGAGGGCGGTGTTGATCTCCGCCACCTCGCCGGCAATGGGGCTGAAAAGCTCGGAGACTGCCTTGACGGCCTCGATGGTGCCGAATGCTTGATGGGGTGTGAGGCGGGTGCCCGTTTTCGGCAGATCGACGAAGATCACGTCGCCCAGCTCCCCTTGGGCGTAGTCGGTAATCCCGACGCGCACGATGGTGGGATCGTCGGTGCGTGCGACATACTCATGCTCTGCGGTATAGACCAGGTTCTCTGGCACGCTTGACACCCGCGATCTCCCAATGTGGTGGCGCGTGGGAGGATAGATGAACCGGAGGGAGAGGTCAAGCGCGAGCCAGCAGCGACTCCCACACCGATCTGGCGGAGCGCTCGAGCGCCGGAAGATCTCCGTCATTATCGATGACGAAGTCACTCTGCGGCCGTTTCGGCGCGGAGGCCAGCTGGGCCGCCATCATCTGCTCGGCCACACCCGAGGACAGTGCCCTCGACGCGACCAGCCGGGCGCGCCGCACCGGCGCCTCTGCATCCACCAGCACCACGGCATCGAACGCCTTGGGATCATCTGCCTCGAAGAGGAGGGGGATGACGCTGACCACGAGGCGATCGCCCCGGACGCGAGCCTGGTTCAGCAGCTCCAGTCTCCGGCGCCGCACCTCCGGATGGACGATCCGGTTGAGATCGGCCAGGGCGGCGGGGTCGTCCATGACTCTGGCGCGAAGGGCCGCCCGGTCCAGGCTACCATCATGGAAGATCACCTCCGCCCCGAAGCGCGACGCGATGTCCTTGAGGACAGGCTGGCCCGGTGCCTGGGCCTCGCGCACGAGCTGGTCGGCGTCAATTACAGTGGCGCCCCACCGCTGGAAGAGTCCAGCGACCGTGGATTTGCCCGCTCCGATGTTGCCGGTCAAGGCTACAGAAAGCATTTCGAAAGGTTGAGGGTCAATGAACAAACGTCTAGGGTGTGCGTCGCTCACTTTGACGTCGCTTGCTCGACCCGCTAGAGCAGCGCCGTCTGATCCTCGTCCTTGCACGGAACTCGATGACAATGCCGGCAACGTGCCTGATAGCTTTCCCTCCCGCCGATCATGATTGTCGGTGAGTCATACCGCGCCGGATTGCCATCGATCAGACGCTGATTGCGGCAGGCGGGATCGCCGCAGATGACGCAGATGGCCTGCAGCTTGTCCACCACCTCCGCGATGGCCATGAGGTCGCCCATGGAGCCGAACGGCTCGCCCCGGAAGTCAGTGTCGGTGCCGGCGAGAATGACCCGGATGCCCCGGCTGGCCAGCAGCGACGAGACGCCGACGATCTGGGGATCCAGGAACTGCGCTTCGTCGATGGCGACAAGCTGGACGTCAGGACGCACCAGGCGGAAGATCTCGCCGGCGGAATCCACCGGGTTGGCTTCGACCTCGGTGCCATTATGGCTGGCCACGCTGTAGAGGCCGGCATAACGGCTGTCGAGATGAGACTTGAAGACCTGCACCTTGCGCCGGGCGATGGTGGCTCGCCGGATCCGGCGGATGAGCTCTTCGCTCTTGCCGGCGAACATGACACCGCTGATGACCTCGATCCATCCGGGGTGCATCCCGTAGTTCATCGATCATTCTCCTGGCATCTTGCGGCCGCTTCACTGGAGCGACGATATTCGTCCGCCCCAGCCCGATCTTCCGTTCCTCAAGGAGCGCGCGTGAACAAGCAGGAGCTCGTCGCCGCGGTGGCCAAGCAACTCGGCCTGACCAAGGCCAAGGCCAACGAGATCGCCGAGCTGTTCTTCGCGCCCACCGGTGTCATCGCCTCGGAGCTCCGCCGGGGCGGGAAAGTAGCCATCAGCGGGTTTGGGAGCTTCGAGGCTCGCAAACGGGCCGCGCGCGAATGGCGCGACCCGCGCACCGGCAAGGCCGTCAACATCAAAGCATCAATGGTACCGGCGTTCAGGGCCAGCAGGGCGCTGCGGGATCAGGTCAACAAGAAGAAGTAGCACTGGCCTACCGCCGCCCCGCTGTACTTCCTTCCCGCCGCGGGGACCGGGTTGGCCCCCGATCCACCCGGGCGGTGACCTTCCGCCGCCGGATGGTCACTCCGTTCAACGCCAGCGCCACCTGCTCCGCATCCTGCGCCGGGATCTCGATCAGCGAGTAGGCTTCACGCAGCTCGATTCTCCCGATCTTCCCCCGCTCGACCCGCAGGTCCTTGGTGAGCACCGCGACGAAGTCATTGGCGGTGGCCCCATCCTTCTTCCCCACTCCCACAAAGAGTTTAGCGGTGGCAGGAATGTCAGGGACGCCCGACGGCGCCTGGACCGGGCCCGAGCTGGTCCAGAGATCGAAGAGCGCCGCGGCCACGGCGGCTGGGTCGTGTCGCTCGAACAGGGGAGCCAGCGTAAGGAGCGCGCGGTCCGGCTTCCCGGCTTCCAGGGCTCGCATGATCGCCGCCCGCTGGCCCGCGGCGGCGGCGGTCACCGTGTCCACAATCCCGGGAAGCGCGAGCGGCCGGCGTGGCGTCGCGATCCGTGCGGCATAGCTCTCGGTGCCGGGGGGGACCAGCAGCACCACCTCGCCGGCCTTGGCCAGTTGCCGGAGCCGCTCGGCCGTGGGCAGATCGAACGCGACGATCGTCTCGGCGGCAGGTGCGTCGCCCGTGACCAGGCGCAGCTCGGGCTCTGCCAGGGCGACTGCCTGCGCGATTGCGGGATGATGGCGCTTATCCGCGGTCCATATCACCATGGAGGCCGGGTCGAGTAGCTCCACCAACTCCGCCAGCGCGGGAACCCGGCGTGCCCAGGACACGCCCACGGTCCGGACCGGCCCGCTGGCCGCGCCCTCGAGCGCCGTCGCCCCTGAGGTCAGCGCTTTCCGGGCATAGCGCTCGACCAGGGCCTCCACCCGATCGGGGGCGGCGGTATAGATCACCCGCTGAGTCTCCTTCGGCAGATCCTGCATCAGCGCGGTAAGGCTCTCCTCCTCTCCCCAGCTCTCCGGCCAGGCCAGGAAGAGGGAGGTGAGGCCGTCCATGCTGAGCACGGAACGGCTGAGCAGAGTCAGCGCGGTTTCCGGGGCGGCGATCACCAGATCGACCGCGCCCGCCTTGAGGCGCCGAGTGGCCCGGGCGGTTCCGTGCGCGACCTGCACTCTGATGCCGCCGTCCGGGGCCAGGCCATGAGCCAGCCCTCCCCACTCGTCCAGCTGACCGGGAGGCGAGAGGAGGAGCGCGCGGTCTCCCCCACCGAGACGGCTGAGGAGCCCGGCCAAGGCGGGCGCGGCGTACGCCGGGACCGGCGGGGCCGCGGCCACCAGGTTGTGGCCCCGGGCTGCGGTTGGGACGGTGTCCCGGGCACCCGCATCCTCTGGATTCCAGCCGAGTCGTTCGAGCGCCGTGGCAAAAGGCAGCTTGAGATGGAGGTCTTGGAAGGAAGGCAACGGGTCTCCGCTGGGCAGATGCATTGTTACGCGTCCGACGAAGCTAAGCTCCCGAGAGAGGAGGTCAAAGGGCAACGCGGCGCCGCCGTTGACATCACTGAGCCGGCGACAAAGCTTTCCCCGGACCGCCGCTCTCTACCTCAGATTCGGACCGAAGCATGCCTGACCCTTTGTCGCTGAATGTTCAGCACCTCAAAGCCTCTGAGACGGTCGCGATCAGCAACGAGGCCAAACGCCGCAAGGCAGCCGGAGAAGACGTCCTCGATCTTGGGGTGGGCGAGCCCGACTTCGACACCCCGCCGGCCGCCGCGCAGGCCGGGATCCAGGCCATTCAGAAGGGGATGACGCGCTATCCGCCCAATGTGGGAATCGCCGAGCTCCGGGCCGGGATTGCCAATCAGCTCTCGATCATGTCGGGCGGTCGCGCGGTCAACCCGGACAATATCATCGTCAGCTCGGGATCGAAGCAGTCGATCTTCAACGCCTGCTTCACACTCTTCGGCCCCAGGGATCGGGTGCTGATCCCTTCACCCGCCTGGGTCTCGTACCCCCAGATCGTCCATCTCACCCGGGCCGAGCCGGTTCTGGTGCCAGGCGACCAGGAATGGGGCCTCAAGGTCAGCGTCAAGGACCTGGACCGGGCGAGCCACAAGCTCACGCGCGGACTCATTCTCTGCTCCCCTTGCAACCCCACCGGGGCGGTATACACGCTCGCTGAGCTGAAGTCGATCGCGGAGTGGGCGCGCAAGAACGACGTCTGGATCATATCGGATGAGATCTACCGCCGGATCAACTACGGCCCCGGCCCCGCCCCCTCACTGCTCGACCTGCCCGACGAGCTGCTCGAGCGCACCGTCATCATCTACGGTGCGAGCAAGGCGTACGCGATGACCGGATGGCGGATCGGCGCCGCGCTGGCGCCACCCCACCTCACCAAGGCCATGGCGGCACTCCAGTCACACACTACCACCGGAGCCAATCATCCGGCTCAGTGGGCAGCCGCCACCGCATTCACCGATGAGCGGGTGGACGCCGAAGTCGGTCGGATGGTGGCAGCATTCCGCCGCCGCCGGGACTACCTGGTGGACCGCTTTCGCAGCGAGGCCCCGGGCATCGAGTTCGTCGAGCCGCATGGTGCCTTCTACTTCTTCTTCCGGGTCGACGGTATCCGCGAGAGCGATCCGGTCACCGGGCAGGGCTTCTGCGAGCAGCTCATGAAGCAGGAGGGGGTCGCGCTGGTGCCTGGGGCCGCCTTTGCCGACGACCGCTGGGTGCGACTGAGCTACTCGGTGTCCGATGCGGACCTGGAAAAGGCGCTCGACCGGGTGCTGCGGTTCATCCATCGTCTCGCATCCGCCCGCGCGGCCTGAGGCGGGAACCATGAGTATGGACGCCCGCATCGAGCCCCTGAGCGGCGCGCTGCCGTCGATCAACTGGCGCTGGGATCCCGAGACCGACATTCTCTCGGGCGCGTTCAAGGGCAACCGGAAGAGCGGGGGACTCACCGGCTCGGTGGAGCTGACCGATGCCGAGGGGTCGGTCGCCGTGCTGGACGTCAACAACGGGGTGATCTGTGGCGTAGACGTCGTGGTGTGGCCCGAGGTGATCGCCGTGGCTGAGCTCAAGGTTCCGGTGAAGCTGACCGACGGCAGGGTGGTGCTGCCTGCCCGTCCATCCCGGCCCGGCGTCGCCTCGGTCGAGGTGGACACCACGCTCTCGGTTCGGACCAATGCCACGGAAAGCGTCTTCCATCTGCAGATCGGCCCCAGGCGGGCGGTGGAGGGCGTCAGGGCGGCGGACAATTTCTACGTCGAAGTGGATCAGCAGGGTGGGCTGGCCGGGTTCTGGCTCACAAATGTGCCGGCCTTTACGCCGTTGGAGGACGACTAGGCCGCCCGGTCGGACTCCTCCAGGAATCCACGTAACTGGCGGGACACGAGCGACGCGTAATAGCCGTCCTTCGCCAGCAGGTCGGTGTGGTTCCCCGACTCCGCGATCTGCCCATCCTTGATTACCACGATCCGGTCTGCGTCGCGCACCGTCGAGAGACGGTGGGCGATGACGAAGGCAGTCCGTCCGCGGAGCAGGGTCTTGAGTGCCCGCTGGATCAGGTGCTCGGATTCCGTGTCGAGGGCCGACGTAGGCTCGTCGAGAATCAGGATCGGCGGGTTCTTCAGCAGGGCACGCGCGATGGCGATGCGTTGCCGCTGTCCACCGGAGAGCCGGCTGCCCCGTTCCAGAACTACGGTGTCGTAACCTTGCGGGAGGGCCAGGATAAAGTCGTGAGCGTGGGCCGCTCTGGCGGCCGCCTCGATGTCGGCCTGCGTCGCCTCCGGCCGCCCGTAAGCGATGTTGGCTCGCACGGTATCGTTGAACAGATGGGCGTCCTGGAACACCACGCCGATCTGGCTGCGCAGAGAGTGCTGGGTCATGTTGCGGATATCGACGCCGTCAACAGTGATCGATCCGTCGGTGACCCGGTAGAACCGCTGAAGCAGGGCGGAGAGCGTGCTCTTGCCGCTTCCGCTCGGTCCGATCAGCGCGATGGTCTCGCCCGGCCGGGCCGTGATACTGATGTCTTTTAGTACCGCGGAGCCTGGCTGATAGCTGAAGCTCACCTGACGGAACTCCACCTCACCCCGGATGGGCCGGAGATCCGCGGCACCCGGGCTGTCGGCGACCACATCGTCCGCGTCCAGGATATTGAAGATGGCCTCAAGCGAGACCGTGACCTTGCGCAGCGTCTGGTAGGTGTTGGTGAGGCCCTGGACCGGACCGAAGAGCCCGCCGATATACCCCAGGAATGCCAGCAGCGTTCCGACCGTCATCTCGCCCCGGGATATCAGGTAGCCACCCACTGCCAGGGCGATGAGCCGGGCGGCCGTGGCGGCAAGGGTGCGGAGAGTACCGGTCAGGTTGTCGGTGCGAACCCCCCTCCGGACCACTTCGTTTCCCTCTTTCACCCCCCGCATGAAGCGCCGCTTCTCCTCCTCCTCCATGGCAAAGCCCTTCACCGTCAGCATGCCGGCCAGTACCTCGTTGAAGCGACCATAGATCGAGTTCCAGCGCTCCACCAGGCGGCGCTCCCGGTGCATCTGTTCCGGCGCGGCCCAGGCACCGATCAGGGCCGGAATCGGGGCGATGATCATGACGGCAACCGCGAGTCGCCATTCCATGCGGAGCATCGCAGCGACCGAGAGGGCGAGGTAGAGCAGGGTGGGGAGGAAGTTGAAAGCAGCCTCACAGAACGCCGTGACGCACCCGGTTATTCCCGCGTTTATGCGGTTCATGGTGGCGCCAATGGTCTCGCCCTGGTGGAAGGACATCGGGAGCGAGTTGAGTTTGCTCATGACGGTTTCGCGAATCGTGTAGTCCACCCCGAGCCGGACGTCCCAGCTGAGCACGCCGAGCCAAGCCTGCAGGCCGGCACGGGCCAGCTCCAGTACCACGAGGCCGGATATAATCATCCCGAGCCGGGCCATTCCGGTCCCACGCTCCAGCGCATCGAACAAGTATTTCATCAGTAGCGGGTCGACTGCGCTCAGCGCCGCCAGCAACAATGCGAGCGATGTCACCCCGGTCAGAGTACGACGGTAGGGACGGACGAACTGCAGGGACCGCTTGGCTAATTCGAACCCGCTACTTGGCATTTCAATCTTCGAGTGGGGGATCAGGCGAGCGCGTGTCCCAGGATAGGCAAATTCAGTGCCCTGACCCGGCCCGCGGCCGGTGGGAAATGAATCGGGTGGAGGTCGGTTAACTGTAAGGCGCTGGACGGGTTGCTCTATAACCAGTTAGCGGCCATGTACCACCCCGGTGAGCGTCATCGCCCTCGTCTCGCCCGCCCTAACGGACGGACCCGCGGCGGGCCCTCGTGCCCCGCATCCTGCATGAGCCTCTCTCAATCACCAGCGGGCTAACGTCCTTACGCCGCACCACGTGATCACATCGCCATACACTAGATTCACCCACCATGAATCTCGCCTCCATTCGTCGTGCCGTTCGCGCCAAGGGGCTCACGCCCGCCAGCCTGGTTCCCGAAGCCAGCGGAGGGCGGGTCGAGGAGGCCTGCATTCGGCCGGCGCGCGTGGTTGAGGGAGACTCCTTGCGGATGATCCCGATTGGCGCAGCCGAGGCATGGCCGGGGTCGCTGGCCTATCTCGATGGCATTCAGCGGTCGGAGATCGTCGCGTACGACGGCAGCGCACCCATCGTGGTGGCGGAGATCGCCGCAGCGGTGCGCGAGCGGGAGGATCGGAGGCTCCATACGTCGGTGCAGGAACGGCGCAGGGTGGCTTTGGGGCGGCCGTCGGCGCTGGCGGCCGCCGGCGAGGCCTTAGCTGGTTTGCACGTCATCCCACTTCCGGAGGATGAGCCGCCTCACCCGCTGCGCGACCTGGTCAACGCCGGCCATGCCCTGGATCAAGCGCGCGGCGCCCTCGAGGTCGTCGTCGGCGACCGCTACCGGGCCGGCTCCGATGGATGGCTCGTGCTGGATGGGTCGTTGGCGGTGAGCCCCCGATGGGCCGCGGACCCTCGGATGGTTGCCATCTCCAAGAGTCACTCGGTCCTGCCATTCGACGGCACCGACCTGGAACAGTATCTGCGCCTGCCCTGCGCTCATCGTTCCTCGGTCTACGCACCGGCCACCCGGAGCCTGGCGCCGGTGCGGGCCTGGGGTCTTCGGCTGTGGCCCTGGGAGGGAAAGGACCTGCTGCACGGCCTGGTCCGGGTCGAAGTGGCTCCTGCAAACGAGTCAACCGAGCGGGCCAACGAGATCTCGCGCTGGATCCTGGCGGAACGAGCCCCGGTCAGCGCCCCCGACCGGCGTTGGGACCGGCTGCTCTACGGGATCTACAGTGTGGAGCAGTATCTGAAAGCAAGAGCGTGAGCGGGAACTGCAACAGCGTGGGCCGTAAGCGGGAACAGCGTGATGTCACGCTGAGGGTTAGGGTGACAATGCTAGGTCTCGTCTGCATCTCCCGCCCACTGCTCACGCTTTTAGCTGTTCCCGCTTACGCTTTCCTTGTAGAATCCATCCATGAATCCTGAAAACCCGCTCGGCCGCGTCGTCGCCACCGAGCTCAAGCCCTCGACCCCTCACCAGTTCCATTTCTGGACCGCCCGCGAGTCTCCCATTGGGATCGGTGCCATTGTGCGGGTCGAGGAGCACGGCCGGGTGGTCTTCGGCGTGGTCACCGACGCCTTTGCCTATTCCGATCTGGTCACCCCGATGCACGCCGTCATCGGAGCAGACGGCGATCCTGTGGCCGCCGGCGCCGAGCCGACTGCTCGGGCGGAGATCCGGCTCTTCACCGCCGCTGTGCTTCGCCAGATTCCTGAGGAGCCGCTCCAGCCGGTGCCCCTCGGGCCGGTCTGGCTCGCGTCGGACGCGGACGTGGTCCTGGCGCTCCGCATGGACGGGTACACCGGTGGCGAGCGAGCGACCGGCATTCCCGTGGGACTCTACGCGGCGGGTGGTCTCGAGGCTCCGGTGTATCTCGACTGCGATTTCCTGCTCGGTCCGGAAGCCGCCCACCTCAACATCACGGGCGTCTCTGGTCTCGCCACCAAGACCAGTGCGGTCGAGTTCATGCTGGGCAGCATCTTCCAGACTTTTCCCGGTCACAAAGGCACCGTCGGGGCGGTCTGCTTCAACGTGAAGGGACCCGACCTCTGCTTTCTCGACCAGCCCGCGGCGCTGGGACAGGAGGACGCCCGCCAGTACGAACGGCTCGGTCTGCTGCCGGTGCCGTTCGAGAACGTCCGCTACTACGCCCCGCTCAAGCCTGACGGCGTAAACCTGAACACTCTCCGGACCAATGAAGCGCTGGCGGGCAATACCGAGCCGCTGATCTGGGGTCTGCGGGAAGTGTTGGACTACGCCGAAGTGGTCCTCAACCGCGACGACATCGACGCCAAGGCGGATGCGTTCATCGATTTTCTTTCTGAGCGGGTCGTGGGACGCGAGTATCGCGACGAGGCGTTGCGGGGAAAGCCGTTCCTGGTGGAGAGCTTCGCGGACCTGGACGAGTTCTTCCGCGCCATCTTCGATTTCATGGAGGCTCTGGGAAGGGGCTCCGAGGTGTGGAAGACCCATCACCTCGCTACCATCCGGAAGGTGCGGAATCGTCTGAGTAACATCAGCACGCGCTCCAAGGGCCTGGTCACCGACGATGGAGTGGCGAACGATTTGCCGTGGGGACATTTCGAAGACCGCGGCATGCACGTCATCGACGTCGCGGGACTCGATCCGCTGGCCCAGGACCTGGTCTTCGCCCGGGTGGTGTCCAAACTGCGGGAGCACCTCGAGCGCCGCGATCTGGGTGTGGACCACGTGGTGGTCTTCGTGGATGAGCTCAACAAGTATGCGCCGGCCGACGGGCCGGACACCTACGTTCGAAAGATGCTGCTCGACCTCTCGGAGCGCGGCCGCTATCTCGGCCTGGTA
>DATBSM010000128.1:0-9361 GCA_036559785.1 Gemmatimonadales bacterium | reverse complement strand
GGCGACTGGTGGTAGATTACTTTCGCCGCCTCTCTCAGCCCTCCGTGAGGTGATCTGATGGTCCTCGAGGCCCGCTCTCTCTTTTGGGTTGTCCTGCTGCTGCTGCCCTCCCGTGGATGGTCGCAGCAGCCTGGCATGACTCGGGCCTTCGACCTCGAGCGGCGGGGCGACTACGCCGGTGCCGCGCAGGCGTATCGGTCGGTGCTCACCGGCAAGCCCGCGGATGTATCCGCGCTGCTCGGTCTGGAGCGAGTGCTGTTGCCCCTCAACCGCAGCGCTGACATTCTGCCCGCGGTGCGCGCGGCGCTGGCGGCGGCCCCGTCGAGCTCGGCGGTCTACAGTATTGCCCTCAGAGCCTGGGCTGCGGCCGATCAGCCGGACAGCGTACGCAGCATCGCTGAGCGGTGGGCCCGGATAGCGCCGACTGAAGAAGCGCCTTATCGCGAATGGGGCGCGGCCGAGCTGGCGCGGCAGAATCGTTCCGCCGCACGCGCCGCGTACCTCCGCGGGCGCGAGCGCCTGGGCCGGCCCGATGCCATGGCGGCCGAAATGGCTCAGCTGTCTCTGGCCGAAGCGAACTACCCTACCGCGCTTCGAGAGTGGCTGCTCGCGGTGCGTCGGCTGCCGGGTTACCGTGCTACCGCGATTTCGACACTTGCCCAGGCTCCCATGCCGGCGCATCCGGAGCTGCTGCGTCTGCTCAGCCGCGAGACCGACCTCACCGCCCGGCGGATCGAAGCCGATTTGCGCGCCCGCTGGGGAGATCCGCAGGGCGGCTTCCGGGTACTGATGGCGGTCATGCCGGCCGATCGGGTTGAGGCGATTGGGGTACTTCGCGGGTTTCTGGATCAGCTGCGGACTATGCGCAGTCAGGGAGCCCGGCGCACCGAGGGCATGGTGCTGGAGGCGATTGCCGCGCGCTCGCCAGAAGTCCAGGCATCGCGCGCTCGGCTCGAAGCCGCTCAGGCCTACACCGCCGCAGGCGACAGGGCTGCCGCGCGCCGGGTGCTGGGGGTGCTGGCCGACGACCGTGCGACGCCCGCGTCCATTGCGTCCGATGCCGCGACGACGCTGATCGGCGTGCTCATCGCCGAGGACAAGCTGGACGATGCAGCTCAGCGGCTTGCCGAGCTCCGTCCTACCTTGTCGGCCGATGACTACGACGCCATCAGACGGCGGATCGCGTTCGGCTGGATGAAACAGGGTAACCTCGCACGCGCCGATTCGGCCATCAAGGCGGATAGCAGCATCGAAGGTCTCGCGCTGAGTGGACGCATCCACCTGTATCAAGGCGACATCAGTGGCGCGGTTGACCGATTCAAGGCGGCGGGCCCCTATGCCGGCGATCGGGCCGAGGCGACCCATCGCACCATGCTGCTCGCCCTATTGCAGCCGCTGGAGAGAGACAGCCTGGCCGACCTGGGCGAGGCGCTGCTGAAGCTCGAGCAGGGAGATACCGTCCAGGCCACGGTGGGGTTGGAGCGGGTGGCGGCCGAGTTACCGCCCACGCAGGGCGGGGCCGAGCTCTACCTCCTGGCCGGAAGACTTTCTGCCGCGTCCGGGAAACCGGTCGAGGCCGAACGACTCTTGCGCACCGCCGCCGTGAAGGAGGCGCCATCCACGGCCCCTGCCGCGGAGCTGGCTCTCGCCGAGCTATTGATCTCGGGGCGGCGGGGGGCTGAGGCGGTGGAGATCCTGGAGCATCTCATTCTGACCTACTCCCGTAGCGCCTTGGTGCCTCAGGCACGGCGTAAACTCGATGAAGCCCGGGGAGCGGTGCCCAAGACATGAGGCGCCGCGAGTTCGTCTCCCGCACCTGCGCCGGCTTGGTTGCGCTCTCTCCCGCAGGCTCCTTACGCTTCGGTTCGAGCGCTTCCTGGCTGCTGGTGCCGATGGATGACGCTCAGACGGATCACCTTAAGGCCTATGGACTTACGTATCGAGCCCTCAAGCGAGGGGTGAAGGCTGAGTGGTTCCTCAACTACCGGAGCGGCGCGTTTCTCCTCCCCAGCGATCCCGGCACGGTCCGGGACGCGGCGCTGGCGGGGGTGCTGGTTGAGCCGTTGGACGACGGTGGGTTGGTACAAATCCGAGGCGGGCTTCAGGGCGGAAACATGGATGCGGTGCCGCTTGAAAAACCGCCGAAGGTGGCGGTCTACGCGCCGCCGAATGCCCCGCCATGGGACGACGCCGTCACCATGGCCCTCAACTACGCGGGCATCGAGTTCGAGAAGGTCTGGGACCCCGAAGTACTGGGCCAGAAGCTGAAGACCTACGACTGGCTGCACCTGCACCATGAGGACTTTACCGGACAGTACTCCAAGTTCTTCCTGAATTACGCCGGCTCGGCCTGGCTGGTGGACATGGTCGAGCGCAACCGGGCCATAGCTCGGTCGTTGGGGTTCCCCTCGGTCCCCGCGGAGAAGGGCGCGGTCGCAGGTGCCATCGCCAATTTTGTCGAGAAGGGGGGCTTCCTGTTCGCCATGTGCACCGCGACGGAGACTCTCGATCTTGCCCTGGCGGCCAACGGCGTCGACATCGCGGCCTCCTACGCCGATGGTGACCCAATGGATCCCAATGCCACCGCCAGAATGAGGTGGGATCGGGCGTTGGCCTTTCATAACGCACAACTGGAGCTCAGCCCAACCACGCCGGTCTATTCCGACATCGACGGGCACCAGGTCAACTCGCCCGACCGCCGCCAGCCGCTCGGCTCCTACACTCTCTTCAACTTCAGCGCCAAGATCGATCCGGTCGCAACGATGCTGGTGCAAAACCACCGGCAAGTGATCCCGGACTTCTATGGCCTCACTACCTCCTTCAGCCGGAGGACGCTCAAGCCCAGCGTCACCGTGCTGGCCGAAGAGCCCGGCGCGCCCTGGGTGAAGTACATCCATGGCGAGCACGGGCAGGGCACCTGGACCTTTTTCGGTGGACACGATCCGGAAGACCCGCAGCACCAGATCGGCGACGCACCCACCGATCTCTCCCTGCATCCGCACTCACCGGGATACCGGCTCATTCTGAACAACGTCCTTTTTCCGGCGGCGAAGAAGAGAGAGCTGAAGACTTGAGCGAGCGCATTGCCCCCGGTATCCGGGCCTACCTCGCGAACGAGATCTCTCTCGCGGGCGGCCGCGAGGTTTGCTTCGTGGCCCAGATGGACCGCGATGGCGTGGTCAGCGGCGCCAGAGTCCTGGCCCGGGGCACGGCCGACATGGTGCTCGCTCTCCCCGGCGGGGCCTGCCGCGGGGAGGTCCTGCTCCATAACCATCCCAGTGGCCGGCTCGAGCCCTCGGCCGCCGACCTCAACATCGCCGCCCGGCTGCACGACGCCGGGGTGGGATTCGGCATCCTGAACAACGGCGCCACCGACCTCTACATGGTCGTCGAGGTCCCTCGTGACCGGGCGGTCTCTCCCATCGATCCATTCGACGTGATCGACACCCTGGGAGAGAGGGGAGCCGTTGCGCGGCAGCTCACCCGCTACGAGGATCGGCGCAGCCAGCGCGACATGGCCGCGCACATCGCTGATGGCTATAACGATGGCGGTGTGCAGATGCTCGAGGCGGGTACCGGGGTAGGGAAGTCATTCGCCTATCTGGTCCCGGCGCTGGCATGGGCCCGCGCCAACGGCGAGCGGACCGTGGTGAGCACCAACACGATCAATCTCCAGGAACAGCTGGTCGGCAAGGACCTGCCACTCCTCCGGAGGGCCCTGACCACCGACGACTACACGCCGACTTTTGCCCTGCTCAAGGGCTGGCGGAATTACCTCTGCCTCACGCGAATGCATCAGGCGGTGTCGGGGCAGCGGACGCTGCTGGAGCAGGACAAGCTTGACGAGCTGATATCCATAGCCGAGTGGGCAGGTCACACCGCCGACGGCACCTTGAGCGATCTGCCGGTCACTCCGAGTCCAGAGGTATGGGATGAGGTGAGCGCCGAGCCGGATCTCTGTACCCGGCTCAAGTGCCCCGAGTTCGATCGCTGCTTTCTGTTTCGGGCTCGCCGCCGCGCGGCGGAGGCTGACGTGGTGGTGGTGAATCATCACCTGCTCGCTGCCGACTTATCGGTCCGCCAGGCCACGGAAAACTGGCAGGACGCGGCGGTGCTGCCACCGTACCAGCGCTTGATTCTGGACGAGGCCCATCATCTCGAAGATGTGGCCGCCAATCACCTCGGCATCCAGGTCACCAGCCGGGCGGTGCGCCGGCTGCTGGCCCGCTTCGAGCGAAATGGCAGGGGGCTGGCTCCAACTCTTTCCTATGAGCTCCAGACCCGAAGCGACCTGCTGAGCCGAGCCAGCCTGGACTTGCTTCAGCAACGCCTCCTCCCGGCCATCGGCGATGCCCGGCGCGCCAGCGAGGCGCTCTTCCTCCGCCTCCATCAACGCCTGGAGGATGTTCCCGGCGGACAGCAGCGTCTGGATGACAGCTTTTCAAGCGACCCTATCTGGAGCGAAGGGCTCGGCTTCGACCTGGACTCGGCGCTGGGGGCATTCCGCTCGCTACGCGACACGGTGGAGACGATTGCGGATCGCCTGTCGCAAGCAGAGGAGACCGAGCGCCGGGGCCAGCTTCTGCAGGAGTTGCGCGGCGTGATGCGCCGGCTCGAATCAGTGTCCGACGGACTCAACCGTACGCTGCGGCCCGTCTCCGGCGGCGCGCCGACCGTGCGATGGATGGAGCGCACTTCCCGGGGCCAGCATGTCAGCCTGTCGGCGGTGCCGCTCGATCTGGCTCCCGTGCTCCGTGAGCTGCTGTTCGATCGCCTGCGGACCGTGGTGCTCACCAGCGCCACGCTCGCAGCGACGGGCGAGTTCACTTTCCTGGAGTCCCGGCTGGGCCTGAGCGGGGAGTCCTCTCCGGTCACGGTGCGGGAGATCTTCGCATCGCCGTTCGATTATCCCTCGCAGTGCCTCTTCGGTGTGCCCAACGATCTGCCGGAGCCCCGGGAGGACCAGCCGGCGCACGGTGCGGCAGTAGTACAGGTCGTCACCGATCTGGCGTATGCCTCGGACGGCGGCATGTTTGTGCTGTTTACCAGCCATGCCGCCTTGCGGCGGGCCGCCCAGGAGCTGCGTATCGGGCTGGGAGACCGCTGGCCGATCCTGGTGCAGGGCGAGTCATCCCGCGATATCCTGCTCCGCCGCTTCCGTGAGCTGGAGAACGCGATCCTGCTGGGCACCGATTCGTTCTGGGAGGGCGTCGATGTACCGGGCCGTGCGCTCCGCACCCTGGTTTTGAATAAACTACCTTTTAAGGTGCCTTCGGAGCCGATCACGGCGGCGCGTTTGGAGCGCTTGGCAGAGGAGGGACTCGACGGCTTCATGAGCTACCTGCTTCCTCATGCCGCGCTCAAGTTGAAGCAGGGCTTCGGCCGCCTGATCCGGAGCCGTCAAGACACGGGAGTGGTGATCCTGCTCGACAGCCGAGTCGTCACCAAGCGCTACGGCCCCTTGCTGCTGAGCGGCCTTCCGCGAGCCGAACGGGTCGTGGGGAGTTGGGCCCAGGTTCGCACCATGTGCGAGGACTTCTTCGCTCGCCAGGGCATTGGAGCGGCGGTATGATGCCAGTGCGTCCGTCGAAGATCATTGGCATCGGCCGGAACTACCTGGACCACGCCCGGGAGCTGGGGAACGAGATGCCGGCGGTGCCGATCCTCTTCTTCAAGCCCACCACGGCTCTAATCGCCAGCGGTGACACCATCCTGCTTCCGAGCGTCTCCACTCGGGTGGAGTTCGAGGCCGAGATCGGGGTGGTAATCGGGAAGCGGGTCCGGAACGTGGACCCGACAGCCGCCGAGCGCGCCATCGACGGATTCGTGTGTGTAAATGATGTTACCTGCCGCGACCTGCAGAAGACCGATGGTCAGTGGGGGCGGGCCAAGGGCTTTGACACCTTTTGCCCGGTGGGGCCCAAAGTGGCCACAGGGCTCGACTGGCGTACGCTGGAGCTGATCTGCCGGGTGAACGGCGTCCAGCGTCAACGGGCCCGGTCGACCGATATGGCATTCTCGATTCCAGAGTTGATCTCGTTTCTGAGCGGCATCATGACGCTGGAGCCAGGAGATCTAATCGCCACCGGCACGCCCGCCGGAACCGCAGCGCTGAAGCACGGTGACGTGGTTGAAGTGGAGATCCCCGGCGTGGGAATACTGTCCAACCCTGTTCGCGACGCCGAGAACCCATGATCAGCTTCAGCTCGCGGCTGCAGAGTCTGCCAGGGTATCCACTGGCCGAGATTCCCGCCATCAAGCGGCGGCTCATCGAAGCCGGCATGGACGTAATCGACCTGGGGGCTGGAGATAACGACACGCCTCCGCCCGAGGTGGCCGTGGAAGCCATGCGGGCCGCGGTTCGGAATCCCGCCCTCAGCAAGTATGGATTTCAGCAGGGCTTGCCCGAGTTCAGGCAGGCCGCATCGCGGTGGATGGAGCGGCGCTTCGGTGTCACCTTCAATCCAGTGACCGAGACGCTCCCCTTGATCGGCTCGAAGGAAGGGCTGTCGCACCTCCCCTTGACGGTGATCAATCCGGGCGACGTGGCTATCGTGCCCGAGCCAGGCTACCAGGCCTACCTCGGCGGCGCACTCCTGGCCGGCGCCGAGCCGTACATCGCCCCGCTGCGGCCGGAGAACGGGTTCCTGCTCCAGCTGGACCAGGTCCCGGACGAGGTCCTGCGCCGGGCCAGGATCGTCTTCGTGAACTATCCCAATAACCCGACAGCGGCGGTGGCGCCCCCGGAATATCTTGAGCGGACGGTGGCCATGTGCCGGGCGCGCGGGATCCTGCTGGCGTATGACAACGCCTACTGCGACCTGACCTTCGATGGCTACCGGGCACCGAGCATCTTCGAGTTTGCGGGAGCACGCGAAGTGGCGGTCGAGTTCTTCTCATTGTCGAAGAGCTATTCGATGACCGGCTGGAGGTTGGGGTTTGCCGCCGGCCGGGCCGAGCTCATCGGCGCGCTCACCCGGGTGAAGTCCTACGTCGATACGGGACCTTTCCTGGCGGTGCAGAAGGCCGGCGCGGCGGCGCTGGACCAAGGCGAGAGCCTGGTGGAGCCCATCCGGGCCGAGCTTCAGCGCCGGAGGGACGCCGCGGTTGTGGCTCTTCGGCAAGCCGGGTTCGCGGTTGAGTCCCCCCGGGCGGCCATGTATCTCTGGGTTCCATTGCCTGCTGGGGTACCCTCCGCGGTGTTTGCCAGGAAGGCGCTCGAAGAGCTGGGGGTTGTGGTATTGCCGGGAAGCGGATTCGGGCCCGCCGGGGAGGGCTTCTTTCGCATCGCATTGACGGTCGACGCCGATCGGCTGCGCCTGGCGGCCGAGCGGCTGGGACGCGCGCTCGAGGACGCGCGCAGAGGCGCGCTTGCCACGACAGTTTGAAGTCCACCTTCGGAAGCGTCCGCCCTGGCCCTGGATTGCCATTGCGGTCAGCGTCGCGGTGCACTCCCTCCTGTTGTTCGGGTGGGTCACCGGACGGCTCCCGAATGTCCCCCGCCTGGCAGGCCAGCTGATCGTAATTTCTCCACCGGCGAACGGCCCCGAGCAGACCAGCATGCGTTATCAGCTGCCGGAACCGGTGGGAGAGCACGGCACCAGCGAAGTGCCAGCTCCCCGGCGTCCTCCCGGCGAGCGCCGGCGTGCGACCAGACCCGAGCTGCCGGCCGTGCCCGAGGCCGTCACCGTGCTGCCGAAACCACCAAGGCGCGAACTACCTGAATCGGACAGCGGCAGCGCACCCACTACGGTGGCTCGAGCGTCTCGGATCGGTCCTGGTCTGGCGGAAGGCAGGCTCTGGGTCCGTCCGCTGCCGCTCCCCCCGCGGGAACTGGCACAGCGGCTTACCCGCAGCAAGGGGGAGCTGGTGGACAGCGCTGTCTCGGTCATCGTGCAGGCGTACCTCGATTCGATCGCCAGTGATCCAGCCAGCAAGAATGTGGGATTGCCCAGCTGGACGACCGAAGTGGCAGGCAAGAAATTCGGGATCGATTCGAAGAACATCTACATCGCGGGTCTCAAGATTCCTGCCGCGGTCCTGGCCTTACTCCCAATATCGGCCGGCAACATCGATCAGAACCGGGCATACAGCCATCTCATGGACCTTCGCGCCGACTTGTTCTACGCGGCTCAGCGGGCTCAGACCCTGGAAGAGTTCAAGCAGGCCATCCGCGAGATCCGTCTTCGCAAGGAGCGGGAGCGCGAGTTCGAGAAGAACCAGCGTACCGCTCCGCCGCCCGAAACACCGGCCACGCCTTGAAGCTCGTCGATACCGAGGAAACCGTGGTGCTCGTCACCGGCTCCTCATTGACGGCCGAGGAACGGGACCGGCCCCAGGCGTACCGGCTCAAATCGGAGATCGATCGACGCGGGTCGGGCCATGCGTACCGTCGCGCAGTGGTAGTGGCCGATCTCTGGTACCAGCAGAACCGGATCTTTCAGCTCAACCCCACCATCGCAATCGGGGGCCCCGGAGCCAACGGCGTCTCCCACGATTTCTCCGAGA
The DNA here is from genome assembly GCA_036559785.1 of Gemmatimonadales bacterium. GTDB lineage: Bacteria > Gemmatimonadota > Gemmatimonadetes > Gemmatimonadales > GWC2-71-9 > CAVVWJ01. Next base: position 853 of record DATBSM010000128.1, on the reverse strand, counting down.
CGCTGCCAGCACTTTACTCCCGGGATGAGCGGGTGTTCGTGCAGGCGGATTTCGAGGCGGAGGCCAAGCGGGCGAGCCTGTGGGGCGTGGATGCGTCGTGTACGGCGGCCGCGGTCGAGGTGTTCATGACCCAGGGTTACCTGGACGATCTGCTCAGCCGGATCTGGCGATTCCGAACCGGGGTTTTCGTATGATGTCCTACAATCCCAGCAGGTCCGATAGCGCGCGATCCACCACCTCCGACGTCCCTCCCTCGATGATCTTCTTCAGCACATCGGCCGTCTCGAGCGGCAGGCTCTCGGGATGCACCCGGTCACTCTGGAACCGCACGATGTTCCCCAGTGGGATCGGGGTCACCGCGGGGTCATCCTGCGAATCCGCCGCCGTCTCCAGCGCCGACTCGTAGGCTGAGCTGGGCACGCTGGCCGCCCAAGGCTCTTCCGCCTCCTCCACTTCATCGTCCGGAATCGGCACCATGGCGAAGAGTTGGCACTGGAGACCCGGCGGAGCGAGCCGGGCGACCAGCACCACCTGGAGTGGCTCGTCGAAGAATCCGTGCTCCTCGATCTGCTCCCACGCCTCGGGCGACAGCACCGCCCGTGCGACCAGACGGCCATTGCGGTAGGTGCCCATGCAGACCATCCCGGCGGGCACTCGTTCGTCCTCCACCAGACCGACCTCGAGTTGGACGGGCTCGTCGGTCGCGGCGATGGCCGCGGGCGTGGGGATCGGGTTGCCGTCACCGGGCTCGGGAACGTTAGCTGTCATGTGGAATCAGTACGCGGGGCACAGCAATACGGCAAGCCACTACTTCGGTGGGAGGATCTCGCCCGATTCGCTTAACGCTGCGGCG
>DATBSM010000127.1:0-12153 GCA_036559785.1 Gemmatimonadales bacterium | reverse complement strand
GACCGTCATGAAGAACAGAGCCAGAAGGAGGCCGCGGAACGGCTGAATATCTCCCTCCACCTGAGGCCGATATTCGGTTTCGGCCATCAACAAGCCCGCCAGGAAGGCGCCCAAGGCCATCGAGAGCCCAGCCTGCTCGGTGAGCCAGCCGACTCCCAGCACCACCAGCAGTACGATGCCGGTGAAGAGCTCCGGGGTCCCATTCCTTGCAACGAGGCGGAGGATGGGGCGAAGCGCGAGGCGTCCGAGGGCCAGGATGATGATCAGGGCGGCGGCGGCTTTCAGGAATGCGCCACCCAGGGCGGTGAGCACACTCGCCTCGCGGCGGGCAAGGAGAGGCACAAGCGTGAGCAGCGGCACCACGGCAAGGTCCTGAAGCAGCAGCACGGCGAATGCGACCCGGCCATGCGGCGTGCCCAACTCCCGCCGCTCGACCAGGATTTGGAGCACGACCGCGGTCGAGGAGAGTGCCAAGCCCGACGCCACGATCAGGGCCGTCCCGCGATCGAGCCCCAGCGCTCTGAGGATGAACCAGAGCAGCAGAGAAGTAGCCACCAGCTGTGCCGCGCCCAGACCGAATGTGTAGCGCCTGAGCCCGATCAGGCGATCGACCGACAGCTCCAGGCCAATCGAGAAAAGCAGGAATACCACGCCGAGCTGCCCCAGGACGGAGGTCGCCGTCACGTCCCGAAGCAGGGCGAGTCCATGAGGCCCAATGAGGGCCCCCGCGACGAGGTAGCCGAGGACCGCGCTCGCCCGCAGGCGCCGGAAGAGAGAGACCACGACGACGGCCGCGGCAAGAATGATCAGAACGTCCAGCATGGGCCCTGAGTCGTTCACAGGATACGAGCCTCCTCTCAGCAAGGGGGAATTGTGCTGCTGGTCGTTCTCCGTGATGCGCTCCCTAAGGGAACGCCTTATGCCACCCGCGCACAGAGGGCCGTAATGTACTGTAGGGCAGTACCCCGTGAAGAAACCTTCATTGCAGCTTCATCCATTGCCACAACAGGCTCACGTACGTTCCCGTACCTTAACCGAGGGAGACAGGATGTCATTTGTTTCAGTCGCTGCCTGGGCGACGTTTGGCGTCCTCATATTGGGCGCCTGCGGTAACGAGCGCCCTGCGTCACCGCCTCCAGCCGGCAACGCTCCGTCACCGGGCCCGCCGATCGCTACCACTAACGCGAGCTCCGATCCGAGGGCGGCCATCTTCCTTGAGAAAGGCTGCCCTCAATGCCATACGATCTCGGCGCTGGGCGTCAAGTCGCCCGCCGAGATCGGGCCGGATCTCACCTTTGCGTACACCGATGTGCGGAGCCGGTTCGGCGTGGAGCTGGAGGAGTTTCTGAAGAACCCAACCGGCACCATGCAGGTGGTACTCAGCTCGCAGATCAAGCTCAGCCCGGAGGAACGCGACTCGGTGATCCACATCCTGAAGGAGCTGCATGAGGATGCCGAGGACGCTGACGATGCCGGGAAGGACGACTGATATGAACGCGCATTCACTCAACAAGGAGCACCCCATGTTCCGAAGTCTTGCCGTGCTGCTGCTGGCGTTGGCCGCCTGCGCGCCTGAAACCACCCCGGTCGCCGGTGCAAAGGGAGGCGTCCGCCTGGCAGATGCCCGCGAGGCCGCGCAGCGCACCTTCGTGGAGCCGGGGAAGCTCGATGACTACTATCTCTTTTACAGTGGAGGCCACTCGGGTCAGGTCTACGTGGCCGGAGTCCCCTCCATGCGCCACATCGCGACCATCCCGGTGTTCGCCCCCTACCCCGCCACCGGTTACGGCTTCGATGAGGAGTCCAAGAAGCTGCTGGGTGGCTACACCTGGGGCGACATGCATCACCCGGCGCTCTCCAAGGTGAAGGGCGACTACGACGGCCGCTGGCTGTTTGTCAACGACAACGCCAACAACCGGCTCGCCCGGATCGATCTGCGCGACTTCAAGACCAAGCAGATCCTCGGTCCCATCCCGAACTCCAGCGGCAACCACGGCTCGGCATTCGTAACCGAGAACACCGAGTACGCCCTGGTGGCGAGTCGGTTCTCGATCCCGGTCCCGCGCGGGAAGTATGTACCACTGAGCAAGTATGCGACGGAATACCATGGCGTCCTGAGCGGTGTCAGGATCGATAGCGCCACGGGGACGATGTCCATGGGTTGGCAGATCGTCACCCCGCCGTTCAACTGGGACCTGGCCGCAACGGGGCGGGAGATCTCGAAAGACTGGGCGGTGTGGAGCTCCTATAACACCGAGCGAGCCACCGGCCGACTGGAGGTGACCGCAAGCCAGAAGGATCGGGACTACATCGCCTTCGTGAACTGGCGGAAGGCGGCCGCTGCCGCGGCTGCAGGCAAGGGCAAGATGGTTGACGGCGTCCGGGTCCTCAACCCGGCCGAGGTGCCGGGCATGATGTACCTGGTTCCGCTCGCCAAGAGCCCGCACGGTGCGGACTTCTCGCCCGACGGTCGTTACGTCATCGGCAGCGGAAAGCTGGCCCCATACGTCACGGTCTTTGAGTTCGAAAAGTTCCTCAAGGCTGTGGAGAGCGGCGTTACAATAGGCGAGGAAGACGGGATCCCGGTCCTGAAGTACGAGGACATCCGGGTGGCCGAAGTGCCGGTGGGCCTGGGTCCGCTGCACACCCAGTTCGACGATCAGGGTTACGCCTACACCTCGCTCTTCATCGAGTCGGCGATCGTCAAATGGAAGCTCGGCCCCTTCAACGGCAACGATTCGGCGCTGGTGGTAGCGAAGATCCCGGTCCACTTCTCGGTCGGCCACCTGGTGACCGCTCATGGGGACACCCGGCACCCCCACGGGAAATACCTGGTCTCGATGAACAAGCTGTCGAAGGGACGCCACCTGAACGTGGGCCCGTCCCAGCCGGAGTCGAGCCAGCTGATCGACATCACCGGCACCGGGATGAAGATGCTGTACGAAGCCTACACCGAGCCCGAGCCCCACTTTGCCCAGCTGGTCAAGGCGGATCTGCTCAAGCCGATCGAGGTCTACCCCAAGGCGGAGAACAAGGATCCGAGCGCTATCTGGGCCGCCGCCGATGGAAAGGTCACCCGCAAGGGTAAACGGGTGGAGGTCAAGCTCTTCTCAATCCGGTCCTACTTTGCGCCTAGTGCGATCGAGGTCCAGGAGGGCGACTCGGTCATCATCCATGTCACCAACGCCGAGCAGGAGCGCGACATGCTCCACGGCCTGGGGATCGCCGGCTACAACATCAACGTGGTCATGGATCCGGGTGAGACCAAGACGATCCGCTTCAAGGCGACCAAGCCCGGCGTGTGGCCGTTCTACTGCACCAACTTCTGCTCGGCCATGCACCAGGAGATGCAGGGATATCTGCTGGTCAAGCCGGGCGCGGCGGCATCCGAAGTGGCGCAAAAGTAGTCCCGGATGAGGACTATGTCGCTCACGCTCTGGCTCGATCGGGTTCTCTCCCCCCGGGCACGGCTGGCCGTGCTCGGGGCGGGGGTCCTCCTGCTGGTGGTGGTTTTCTTTCCCCTGTGGGAGATCACCATGCTGGCCCAGCAGTTCCCCGAGGGGATTCGGATGTCGATCTTCGCCCATAAGCTGGTCGGGGGGAACGGCGGCGCCGATCTACAGGGGATCAACATCCTGAATCATTACATCGGGATGCGGGAGATCCTGGCCCAGGACTTCCCCGAGATGAAGTTCATCCCCTTCGCGCTGGGACTCTTTTTCCTGCTCGGTCTCCGGACTGCGGTTTTCGCCAGGGTGCACCAGTTGGTGGATCTGCTGGTGCTCTTCATTTATTTCGGCCTGTTCTCGCTGGTCGCATTCTATTACCGGATGTACACCTTCGGGCATCAGCTCAGCCCCGAGGCCGCGTTCAAGGTGCCGCCGTTCACGCCCCCGGTATTCGGCCACCAGCACATCGCCAACTTCGACGTCTACAGTTATCCCGGGCTGGGGACCTACCTGCTTGGCGCCTACGCGCTCGTGCTCGGCGTCCTGCTCATGCTGGAAACCCGGCGAAAAGCGCCAGCGGCGGCGCGCGTGGCCGCTGCATGATCTCCCTCCTGACGCTCCTTCTGCTCGGGGCGCCTGACACGCTCAGGCTCGCGCGTGGCGTACATCCCGGCCCGCTGGTGATCTCCCGCCCAACGGTGGTGCTCGGCGAGCCGGGCGCGGTGATCCGCGGGAGCGGTCAGGGCAGCGTAGTGGAAATCACCGCGCCGGGGACCACTCTACGAGGGCTCAGGATCGAGCACAGCGGGCGCGATATCGACCGGGACGATGCCGGGGTGATGATACGGGCCGACTCGGTCACGCTGGAGGATCTCGAGATCCGCGACGTCCTGTTCGGCATATACCTGCGGAAGGCGGGGAGCGTCACTATCCGGCGGATAGACATCGAGGGGGCACGAGGGCTGCCCGAGAGCCAGACAGGAAACGGGATCCACCTGCATGCCTCGCGCAAGGTGACGATCGCCGACAGCCGCATCACATGGATGCGGGATGGCATCTACTTCGAATACAGCGACAGCGCACGAGTTACCGGCAATCAGGTGAGTCAGGTGCGCTTCGGGCTGCACTACATGTTCAGCCACCAGAACCAGTTCGATCGCAATGTCTTTCACCACAGCGCCGCCGGCGCCGTGGCCATGAACTCGAATGGCCTCTCCATCCGCGATAACGTCTTCGCGTGGAATGCCGGCAGCCGATCCTTTGGGCTCGTGCTGCAGACTGCAACCGAGCCGATCGTTCAGGGCAATCTGTTCGTGGGCAACGGAGTAGGGACCTTCTTCGACAACGTGATCCGGGGACGTTACACCGGAAATCTCGTGGCGGAGAACTGGCTTGGCCTCCAGCTCTTCAGCAATAGCGAGCAGACGGAGATCACCGGCAATGCCATTGTCGGCAACACCTTCGATGTTGCGGGAGGAGCCGCCCGGGGGGCCTACACTTTCTGCCTCGGCAATCAAGGCAACTACTGGGGCAAGGCCATGGCCGACGGCTACGATCTCGACGGTGACGGTGTGCTCGACCAGCCGTTTGCGGCCGGCTCGCCATTCGCGGAATTGGCCCGAACCCGGGAAGGACTCCGGGTCTTCCTCGGCAGCCCGGCCGCCCGCGTGCTGGACTGGGCCGAACGGAGCTTCCCGGTGTTCCGGCTCGACCAGGCTGAAGACGCTTGCCCGACAGCGCGACCGCCTCAGGTTGGCGTCATCGATTCGCTACCGCCTGCGGGGTTGGTTGCGGGTGTGGGAACTCAGTATGCGGCTGCCCTGGGGAGCATCGCAGCGGGTCTCGGCCTGCTGGTGCTCCCGGTCTGGCGGCGACGAGCGGGCCTGTCACAAGGACGGACCCGGTGATCCGCCTCGAGCAGCTGCAGAAGTCGTACGGCGCGCGCCCGGCGCTCGAGCCCATCACCCTCGCGGTTGCTCCGGGAGAGGTCGTGGCGTTGGTGGGGCCCAACGGTGCGGGAAAGTCCACCACCCTCCGAAGCCTGGCCGGCATCGTGCGCCCCAGCGGGGGGCACGCCTTTATCGCCGGCCATGACGTGGTGACCGATTCCGTGGCCGCACGGAGCCGCCTCGGCTATCTCTCGCAGCGTCTGGGGGTACCAGCGTCGACCGTCGTGCGCGATCTGGTGCGGTTGGTCGCGAGCGTTCGCGGCGTAGCACCCGCTATGGCGGTGCAGACACTTACCACGGCCGGGCTGGGCGACCGCCTGCGTTCCACCTTCGGCGAGCTGTCAGGCGGGCAGCGGCAGCGGTTGATGATCGCGCTGGCCACCCTGGGACCGGTGACGGCGCTTCTCCTGGACGAGCCGGGCATCAGCCTGGATGCCGAGGGGTCGGAGGAAGTGCGCCGCGCCATCTGCGAAGCACGGGATCGCGGCACCGCGGTCCTCTTCGCCTCTCATCAGCTTCACGATGTTGCGCTATTGGCCGATCGGATCGTGGTCATGGTGCAAGGCCGCGTGGTGGCGCAGGGCAGCCTCGCCGAGCTGGCGCAGGCAGCGGGAGTAGCGTGCGATGGGGCACCGCCCGAGCCACCGATCGAGCGGATCTATCGGATTCTGGTCAGCCGGGGGCGGGACTCGGCCGCGAGCCACCTCACCCTGGTGCGGGAGGATGCGGCATGAGTCCTACGCTGTCGCTTTGCCGTTTCGAGCTGGAGGCCGCCCTCCGAGGCCGCACCGCTTCGTTCTTTGCCGCCGGGTTTGGACTGGCCAGCGTCGCGGTGGCGCTGGTCGGGCTGTCCGCCGGGGGCGTGCTGGCGGTGCAGGGATTCGCCCGGACCTCCGTGAGCCTGCTGGAGCTCGTGGTGTGGGCGGTGCCGGTCCTGGCGCTCATCACCGGGGCGGTTGCCGGCGCCGACTGTCACGAGCTCGAGTTCACTGCCTCACTCCCGGTGCGCCGGGCCCACATCGTGTTCAGCCGCTGGCTCGCTTCCACCCTGACGCTCGGGGCCGCACTCCTCGTGGGGCTGGGTTCGGCCGGCGTCGTGATCGGATTGCTGGCGGGCACCGCTGACGGCTGGCGCTACCTCAGGCTGATTGGCGTGGCACTGCTCATCCTCGCCGCAACGCTGGCGCTGGGGCTCTGGATCGGTGTCACCGCCCGCACCCGTCTGAAGGCGGTCGGAGTGGCCGTGGCAGTCTGGTTCGTCCTGATTATCGGCGTGGACTTGGCCGCGATCGGCGCGCTCGCCGTCCTGCCGCCCGGCAACGCGGGACCATGGCTATCGGCTCTGCTGATGGCCAGCCCGATAGACAGCGGCCGGGCATTGGGCCTGAGCCTCTTCCATGCCGATGTCGTCGCGGGTCCCACCGGAGCGGCGCTCCGCGCCGTCCTGGGCAAGGCCGGCGCGTGGGCCCTGACCGCCGCTCTGATCGGATGGACAGTGGTGCCGCTGACGCTCGCCGGGCGGCAGTTCTCGAGAAGCGACCTCTAGCACTATACATCGGAGGATACCCATGAGCTGGGCCCACATTCATCTCGCAATCAGCCACGTGCCCGTGATTGGGATTTTGATCGTCCTCCTGCTGCTCGCGGTGGCGCAGCTGCGGCGCAGCACCGAGCTCACGCGGGCCTCGTATGGGCTGCTGGTGTTAATGGCCGCTAGTGCCGTGATTGTCTATCTCACCGGTGAGCCTGCCGAGGAGCTGATAGAGGACCTGCCGGGCTTCTCGGAAGCTCTTGTTGAGCAGCATGAGGAAGTGGCCCTGATCGCGACCATCGGCATGGGTGTGCTGGGCCTGGTGGCACTCGTGGGGCTCATTCGTTTCAGAGCTTCCCGGATCGCACCGGCATGGTATGGTCGCGGGGTCCTGCTGCTGGCGCTTCTGATGGGTGGCGTGATGGCGTGGACAGCCAACCTGGGCGGACAGATCCGGCATTCGGAGATCCGGGCCGACCGGGGTGCCGCCCTCGAGAGTAGCGGTCGAGTAGCAGACGGTCCGGAACCAGCACCCGGGAATGACGACTGAACGGGCGCCTTTCGTAAAGGTACCTTAAATCCGCCTTCATCTCTCTTTCAATCCTCACCTCCCAGATTCAGTATGGCGCTTGGAGGTGCCCTATGCCCGTACTGACGAAGGACGTGTGGGAGGTGTCGGAACAGGCCTTTCCCGACACCGCTCCGATCGAGACCCAGCTTCGCTTCCTGCTGCGCTACGCCATCCTGGCCCCTTCGCCCAAGAACAGCCAGCCGTGGGCCTTCTCGGTGCAGGGAAACCGGGTCCACATCATCGCCGATGTCCGGCGGGGCCAACTGATCGCTGATCCCGGCCGGCGCGAGCTTTACATCAGCCTGGGCTGCGCGCTGGAGAACCTGCTCGTGGCAGCCGAGCACTTCGGCTTTCGCCATGGGGTGAGCTACTTCCCCGACCCAGGGAACGATGAGTTGGCGGTGACCGTTTTGTTCGCGCCAGGCGGGGTGCCGTCCTACGCCCGGGCGGGTGCGACGTTGAGCGCGATCCTCCGGCGCCACAACGACAACAGCGTCTTCCGCAACGCCCCGGTGCCGGACGAGCTGCGCCGCCGGCTGATCGCCTGCTGCGTGGAACCCGAGCTGCGGGTAAACCTGACTGACGACCGCCATTTCCGCCGTTGGATCGAGGCGCTTACAATCCAGGCCGATCGGGTCGAGTTCGCCAACCCGGCGTTCCGGAAGGAGCTGGGCTACTGGATCGGCCAGGGCGTGTTCGGTGCGCCACCGCTGCTGGCGGGTCTTGGCCAGTTCGCCGTGTCGAAGATCGATCTGGGCGAGACGGTGGCAGAGCAGGACCACGCGATCCTGGAGAGCGCAGCGCTGCTGGGACTGATCACCACCGCGGGTGACAGCCATCTCGCCCACGTCCGGGCCGGCCAGCTGTTCGAACGGCTCTGGCTCACCGCCACGGCCCTGGGTGTGAGTATCCATCCGATGAGCCAGACCATGCGTCGTCCGGAGCTGCGAGCCACTGTGGCCGAGCTCCTTCCATCGCCGGGGTGGACACCGCAGCACCTGTTTCGGGTGGGATACTCCTCCAGGAAAGAGCAGCACCACACGCCGCGACGGCCGCTGGAGGATGTGCTGGTCTAACGGACTGATGCTCTGGTGGGTCTATGACAGCGCCGCGTTACAGGCTCTCCTCAGCGCGGCGACATAACCCGCGACATGGTCGGGGGCGGGCGGCGGAGCCGCCAGAAACGGGTCCATCACGGTCGAGCGCAGCACCACCAGGCCCTCGTCGCCCTGCGCTTTCCACTCTGCCTCCGAGCAGACCTCGAGAGCGGCCAGAAGGGGACCGACCGCGCCATCGTACATAGGGCTATGGAACCTGGTCCGGGTGATGATGTACTCGGGTGGACCGCCCGCCCGCGCGAGGCTCATCTGTAGGTACACTCGCTCGTTAAACGCATTCAGCAACTCCAACGAGTCGAGCGAGGGGTGGGAGACGACATAACAGACAATGTTGATGTCCGGCACCGGCAGCAACACGATCCGGAATGGCGCGAGCTCGGCCGCGTGGAGACTGGCATGAAGCCGGCGGGCGCCGGCCATGGTCCGCTCGATCAGATAGCCATAACCCTTGTCATTGAGCGGCAGCACCTTGTGGCTGAGCCAGACGGCCGCCGCCGCGGCCCCCGGCTTTGATCCTTCGAGGATATACCGGCCGAGGAAGCGCTCCATGGCCGGTGCGGCCGCGTCCGGGGGCGAGAGATATGGAGGGTCGGTGGCGACGAGGTGCCGGGAACGTCCGTCGCGGACCAGGATTGCGCCGGCGGAATACGGCACATACCCCATCTTGTGCGGATCGATGGAGACGGAGTCGGCCCGGCCCAGTGCCGCCATCGATGAGAACCACTCGGCGTCGGGCCAATCATTCCCTGCCCCGCTCCGGATCTCTGCCGCACTGCTCCGCGTGCCATCAGCCTTCCGGGTCAACGCCGCCGCGTACCCACCATAGCACGCATCGGAATGAACATGGAAGGTGACGCCCAGCTCGCGTTCGGCCTGGTCCCTGATCTCGAGCACCTGGTCAAGCCGGTCCACCGCGCTCTCCTCGGTGGTTCCGCAGACGCTGATACAGGCCAGAATCGGCTGCCGGTGGCTGGCCAGCTCGGCAACTCGCTTCCAGAGCGCGTCCGGGTTCATCCGAAAGCGGGTGTCGAGCGGAATGTAGACCAGCTGGTTGGACCCGATGCCGAGCGCGCGAACAATCTTCTCCCAGGAGTAGTGCGCCGTCGCCGCCACTAGGACGACCCCGGCCGGTAGAGGGTCGCCATAATCCAGGGCCAAACGGCGGCTGTATTCCTGATAGCCGATCGCCGCCAGCGAGTGGTTGGCCACCGCACGCTTCACCTCAGCCGGGCGGCCCGAGCTCCAGAGCCGTTCCCAGAGATCCAGTCCGGCTTTACCTGGAATGTTCAAGAGATCCCAGAGAGGCAAGTCGGCCACCGGCACCGTTGAGCCACGGGCCGTTTGCACTGAAAGCGTCAGACCAAGCTCCGTGGCAGCGCCGGCAGCGGCGACTGCCAGATAGCGCACGCTGCGGGCGAGCCACAGCGCTTCGAAGTTGGCGACGGTACCGCCGGAGGTGAGGTGTCCCCAGCTCGCTACCGGATCGTAGCCGATCATCCGAGCCAGGTCGCCCGCAACCTCCAGCTCGAGCCGGGTGGTGACCGGCGATATCTCGGCCGCGATGTTGTTGGGATTGTAGAGCATGGTGGCGAAGTAGCCGATCTGCGACGCGATGGTTTGCTCCGCCACCATGTGCCCCTTGTACCGCCCACTGAAGAACGGCACATCCTGCTTGAGCTGGGCTAGCAGCCCCATGAGCTCTTGAGTAAGTACAGCAACGCTCTGCTCGTAGCCCTCCCGCCGCTTGTCAGTCTCGCGAATCGTGAGGCCGTCCTCGGGGTGATAGTTTCGTCGCCAGAAGACGTGGTCCCGGAGGGCTTCGACGATCAGCCGCTCCAGCAGCTCCGCGTTCTCCGCGCGGGGGCCGAGGAACCAGGCTCGAAGTGCCTCACTCGGCTCGACGGCCACGTTCGACTCCCTCGGTTCCGAACAGTTTCACCCGGGGCCATGCATGCAGGGCAAACGTACCCGCGGCCAGCCCTTCGGCGCAGCGGCCCAGCAGACCTATGACAACCGGCGCCCCTGCAGCGGCCCCGATGGCCGCCGCCTGGACACCCAGGTTGAGCAGCACGAATGCAAGCCATGCGGGGGCCGCCCGACCCCGCTCCGGGCCTGAACGGAAACGAGGAAGGATCCAGAACGCCACGCCGAGAGCGAGCTGGACGATGCAGCCAAGCAGAAGGTACTCGATGTGGACCGGCGCCAGCCGGGGGAGCCAATTTCCCAGTGGCATCGCGCGCTGGATCAGCAGCAGAGCACCGACCAGGAAGCCAGTGGCCAGATACGCCAGCGCGGCCCGAATCATCAGGACGCTGAGCCGTGGCACGCCTAGCGTTCCCGAATCCGGGGCCAGGTGTTCGCCACGAAGGTCCATCCGGCGAGCAGCTGTAACAGCGCCGAGACGACTAGCAGCTGACCCCCGCGACCTGACAGCGCGTGCCACGGCTCGGCGATGACCCTGAGCAGCAGGCCGAAGTTGAGCAGGGCGAACGTGGCCCAGCCCAGCCGTTCGCTGCCGCGCGGTTGTTCTGCGGAGTAACGAGGAAACATCCAGTAGGCCACGCCGAAGATCAGCTGGGTCAGCCAGCCCACTACGAGCAGGTGGAGGTAGGTAAGCCAGAGCGCGCGGAAGAGGGGTAACCGATCCGCCAGCGAGGTCTGCATGACAGCCCCCAGGATCAAGGCCGCGACGAGATACATCATCGCCGTCCGGATGAACCACTGGCTCACACGCGGCACGATAAGGACCTCATTGAGAGCGTTCTAGCTGTCACGAGGCAACCGAGCCTTGGAGGGGGCCCGATACAGTGACCTCTGCCTTGACTCTGGGGCTCGATTGGAGAGGCTCCTTGTTGGATGGCTTCCTGGTGACCTGGCGTGGATCGGTGGTGCGCCCAGACACCCACACCAAAGGCAGTGATCAGGATGTTATAGGCGAGGAAGAGGGGGTCGACCATCGCTTTTGTGGGGGCAGCGAAGCCCAGACTAAGCCAGCTCCTCCGCCGGCGGGGTCGCGGCCGGTGACCTTGGTTCGGCACTCACCCTAACGATCATGCGACTTCAGGCTTCTGCACGATCAACGCCGTCACCATCCCGAACATGCCGTGATCCGACTCGGCGTGAGGCAGGATGTGACAGTGGAAGGCCCAGGTGCCAGGGTTCGTGGCCTTCACCAGCACGTCCCACCGCTCGCCGGGTGCGATGTTCAGGGTGTCGCACTTCCAGGGGGCCGGCTGATCCCAGCCGTCCTTTGCGATGACGGTCATGTGCATGCCGTGCAGGTGCATCGGGTGGATCATCATGCCTTCATTCATGAACCGGATCCGCACTGTTTGGCCCTGCTTGCATACCAACGGCTCCGTGGCAGGAAAGCCCTTCCCGTTCAGCGTGTATCCGTGGGCGCCGTCGTTGAGCACCATCACGTAATCCACATCGGCGCGGTGCGACGCCACGGGCCGTTTGGGCTCGACGATGAACGCGCCCAGGAGACCCTGGCCCACCTGCAGCGCTGCGTTGTGGTGTGAGTGGTACATGT
>DATBSM010000126.1:0-10725 GCA_036559785.1 Gemmatimonadales bacterium | reverse complement strand
GAGCTAGCCCGGTTCGTCCGGGTGTCACCGAGGGCGCTCCCGCTGGGGCGCCCTTCTTGTTTGCAGGAAGGCTATTGGCTATGGGCTATGGGCTGCGTCGGGGAGCGCTCCAGTGTCGGTTCGAGAGATCGAAGCTCCAAGACTGCGGCAATCAGCGAATAGCCAATAGCCAATAGCCTCCCTTATCTTCCTCCCCCTATGGCCGGCGAATACATCTTCACAATGCGCGACCTCCGAAAGGTCGTGCCCCCTTCCCGAGAGATCCTCAAGGGGATCCATCTCTCGTTCTTCCCCGGCGCCAAGATAGGCGTCCTCGGTGCTAACGGCGCGGGAAAATCTTCCCTCCTCCGCATCATGGCCGGAGCGGACAAGGACTTCCTCGGCGAGGCGCGACCGCTGGCGGGGACCAAGATCGGCTACCTGCCGCAGGAGCCTCAGCTCGATCCGGCCAAGGATGTCCGCGGCAACGTGATGGAGGGCGTGCGCGAGCAGCAGCAGATGCTGGATCAGTTCAACGAGATCAGCGCCAGATTCGCCGAGCCGATGGGCGACGATGAGATGACCAAGCTCCTGGAAAAACAGGGGAACCTGCAGGAGCGGATCGATGCGCTCGGTCTCTGGGAACTGGACCATAAGATCGACATGGCCATGGACGCGCTCCGGCTCCCCCCCGGCGAAGCCGACGTGATGAAGATCTCCGGCGGCGAGCGCCGCCGGGTGGCGCTGTGCCGCCTGCTCCTGGAGCAGCCGGACATGCTGCTGCTGGACGAGCCTACCAACCACCTCGATGCCGAGAGCGTCTGGTGGCTGGAGCGGTACCTGGCCGAATTTCCCGGCACCGTGGTGGCGGTTACCCACGACCGCTACTTCCTCGATAACGTGGCGGGCTGGATCCTCGAGCTGTACCAGGGCGCGGGCATCCCCTGGGAAGGCAACTACTCCTCCTGGCTGGAACAAAAGGAGCGGAGGCTGGGCCAGGAAGAAAAGCAGGCGTCGGCCCGGCAGAAGACACTGCAGCGCGAGCTGGAATGGGTTCGAATGTCGCCCAGAGCGCGGCAGGCCAAGAGCAAGGCACGCATCACTCGCTACGAGGAACTGCGGGAAGAGGCGGAGCGGCAGACCGAGGGAAGTGCCGAGATCATGATTCCGGTCCCCGAGCGGCTGGGCGACGAAGTGGTCATCGCAACCGACGTGGCCAAGGGATTCGGCGACCGCCTTCTCTTCGAGAATCTTACCTTTTCGCTGCCCCGCGGCGGCATCGTCGGCGTGATCGGACCCAACGGAGCGGGCAAGACCACGCTGTTCCGGATGATCACGGGCCAGGAGAAGCCCGACTCCGGTACCCTCACCGTGGGCTCCACGGTGCAGGTCGCCCACGTGGATCAGAGCCGGGACACGCTCGACGGAGGCAAAACGGTCTACCAGGAGATCTCGGGCGGTCAGGACCAGCTCCAGTTCGGCCGCCGTACCGTCAACGCGCGGGCCTACGCCGCCGGGTTCAACTTCCGCGGGTCCGATCAGCAGAAAAAAGTGGCCACCCTCTCCGGTGGCGAGCGGAACCGGCTCCACCTGGCCAAGCTGCTGAAGAGCGGCGGTAACCTTCTGCTGCTGGACGAGCCGACCAACGACCTGGACGTCGATACCCTCCGGGCCCTGGAAGAGGCGCTACTGGGCTTTGCCGGCTGCGCCGTGGTCATCAGCCACGACCGCTGGTTCCTCGATCGGATCGCCACCCATATCCTCGCCTTTGAGGGCAACAGCGAGGTGGTGTGGTATGAGGGGAACTATCAGGACTACGCCGCCGACTATCACAAGCGGAAGGGTGCCTCCGTGGACCAGCCGCACCGGATCCGGTATAAGAAGCTGGTGCATTAAGCGGGGCGGCGCAGACGCTTACGGCCCCGCTGCCCCACTGCCCCACTGCCCCGCTATAATTGTCCATGCTGATTCAACAAAGCCGCATACCCTATCTGCCTGCCCGCATCGAAGGGCTCGCGGCCGTCGCGATGAATCTCTGGTGGAGCTGGAGTCGCGAGGCCCGCGGGTTATTCGAATCCATCGACAAGCCACTCTGGCGCGCCACCCGGCACAATCCGCTGGAGCTGCTGTGCCGGGTCGATCCCGCCCGAATTGCCGCCTCCGCCAGTGACAGTGATTTCCTGCGCCGCTACGACGACGTCATGGAGCGGATGGCGCACGAGGCGAACCACGGCGAGACCTGGTTTGCCCAGAACTATCCCGATCTCAACGGCGGCCCGGTGGCCTACTTTTGCGCCGAGTTCGGGCTCCACAGTTCGGTGCCGATCTACTCCGGTGGACTGGGGGTGCTGGCCGGGGATCACTGCAAGGCGGCCAGCGATCTCGGCGTGCCGATGGTGGGCGTGGGCCTCTTCTACCGCAAGGGATACTTCGACCAGCGGCTCACCCTCGACGGGTGGCAGGAGGACAGCGACGTCGAGTATGACGTCAGCGCCACGCCGCTCGTGGCGGTGGCAGGATCGAACCATCAACCGTGGGTCACGACGGTCGAGAGCTTCGGACGGCCGGTCCACGTGAGGGCCTGGCGGATGATGGTGGGGAGGGTGCCCATCTACCTGCTCGACACCAACCTCGAGGCGAATCACCCGGATGACCGGGGCCTGATGAACAAGCTCTACGCCGGGGGGCCGGAGCTTCGCCTGAGGCAGGAATGGATTCTGGGCGTTGGGGGCGTCCGAGTCCTCCGGGCCATGGGGGTCGAGCCTGTCGTGTGGCACGCCAACGAAGGGCACGCCGCATTCATGTTTATCGAGCGGCTCCGCGAGTTGGTTGCGGGCGGGACATCGTATCACGACGCCGTGAAACAGGTGCGGGGGCAAAGCGTGTTCACGACTCACACACCGGTGCCGGCCGGCCATGACGCCTTCACCATCCAACAGGTGGAGGCCTGCGCCGGACCGGTATGGCAGGAGATGGGGATCGACCGCGATGCTTTCTTCGGTCTCGGCACCCACCCGGCGTTGCCGGGGCAGTTTCACATGACGGTGGCCGCGATGCGGCTCTCCGCCCGGGTGAATGGGGTGTCGCGCCGGCATGGCCAGGTCTCCCGCAACATCTGGCGCGAGCTTTGGCCCAACCGGCACTGGGAGGCGGTGCCTATCGGGCACGTCACCAACGGGGTGCACCTGGCTACCTGGATGGCCAGCCCGATCATGGCTCTGCTGGACGAGCATCTGGGTGCGGACTGGGGTGAACACCTCGAGGAGCCGGGTTTCTGGGACCGGGTACTCACTCTGGATCATGCCAAGTTCTGGGAGGCGCACCTCAAGCAGAAGCGGGCGCTGTCGAATTTCGTGCGTGAAGACGCCCGCCGGCGGTTTGCTGGTCAACTCAAAGAGGCCTCACAGGTCGTCGGTGCCGGAACCCTGCTCGACCCCAGGGCATTCACCATCGGGTTCGGTCGACGCTTTGCCACCTACAAGCGTGCTAACCTCATCTTCCGGGATATCGACCGGCTCCGGCGCCTGCTGGTAGACCCGTGGCGCCCGGTACAGATCATCTTTGCGGGCAAGGCTCACCCGGCCGACAACCCGGGGAAAGAGGTGCTCCAGTCGGTATACCAATTCACTCGTGATCCCGCGTTCGAGGGACGGGTGGCGTTTCTCGAGGATTACGATATGCATCTCGCGCATCTCCTGGTGCAGGGAGTCGACCTCTGGCTCAACCTGCCCAGGGTGCCGCTCGAAGCGTCGGGCACCAGCGGCATGAAGGCAGGACTCAATGGCGTGCCGCAGTTCAGTACCCTCGACGGATGGTGGCAGGAGGGCTACGATGGATTGAGCGGATGGGCCATCTCCCCCGCGGCGGAAAATGAGGATGCCGATGCGGCCGACGCGGAAGATTTCTATCGGCTGCTGGAGGAACAGATCGTCCCGCTCTACTACACTAGAAACGCTCAGGAAACTCCCTTGGGTTGGGTAGAGAAGATGCGTCACGCGCTTCGCCTGGCCGGCAGCCGGTTTACCGCCAGACGCATGCTGCAGGATTACGTGCAGGAGTACTACGCTCCGGCAATCTACGGCGAGGCGTCGGGCGACGATCCTCCCACGGCTTGAGGCAGACAGGATGGCGACCTTGCGGCAACCGGCTCGCGAGCCGGGGACCTCTACACCGTCGCTCAGGACTCCCGGAGGCCAGCCAGTCTCCGTCGTTCACATTGCCGCGGAATACTTCCCCTACGCCCGGACCGGTGGGCTGGCCGAAGCGGTCAGCGGACTGGCCAACTTCCAGCAAGCCGCCGGGCTCGACGTCACCGCCATTCTTCCATTGTATCGCTCGGTTCGTGATGCGGATCCGGACCTCGAGCCGGCGGGCCAGCCGTTTCTGGTTCCGATGGGATCCCACACCGAGGAGGCGCGGGTCTTCCGGGTGGCGGGGCCGCGGACAGGCCCCCAGGTCTACTTCATCGAGCACCTGGATTACTTCAACCGGCCGGGCATCTACGGTGAGAACGCTGTGGACTATTCCGACAACGCGCGCCGGTTCGCGTTCTTCGCGCTGGCCGCGGTCACTGCCCTGCCCCGACTCGTGCCGGGTCCGATCCTCCTCCACGCGCACGACTGGCACACCGCCCTGGCGCTGATATACCTGCGTACGTCACTGAACGAGAAGTACGCCAGCGGGGCTACGGCGGTCCTCTCGGTCCACAATCCCGGCTATCAGGGACACTTCCCACCCGAGGTGATGCCGCAAATCGGTCTGCCCTGGGAGCTGTACAACTGGCGGCAGCTCGAATGGTATGGCAAGGTGAACTTCCTCAAGGGTGGACTGGCGTTCGCCGACTTCGTTACCACAGTCAGTCCCACCCAGGCCGAGGAGCTCCGGACCCCCGGCGGCGGCTTCGGCCTGCACGACGTGTTCACCTGGCTGGCCGAACGTCTCGTCGGGGTCCTCAACGGGATCGACCAACGCACCTGGGATCCCGCCCTCGACAGCCAGATTACGGCCCAGTACTCGGCGGAGAGTCTGGAGGGCAAGCGGCGCTGCAAGGCCGCTCTCCAGCGCTCCTTCGGGCTGCCTCAGCGGCGGAAGGTTCCGTTGTTCGGTATGACCGGCCGCATGGTCACCCAGAAGGGACTCGATCTCATCCTTCAGAGTGACGAGCTGCTGGCCCTCGATGCCCAGTTCGTCTTTCTGGGTAGCGGAGAGAAGCAGTACGAGACCGCGCTGGTGGAGCTGGCGTCGTCCGCGCCGGACCGGGTAGGGGTGCAGCTCGACTTCACCGACCGCCTGGAGCACAGGCTCATGGCCGGGGCCGACCTGTTTCTCATGCCCTCGCTGTACGAGCCCTGTGGCCTTACCCAGATGCGGGCGCAA
Source organism: Gemmatimonadales bacterium (assembly GCA_036559785.1). Taxonomy (GTDB): domain Bacteria; phylum Gemmatimonadota; class Gemmatimonadetes; order Gemmatimonadales; family GWC2-71-9; genus CAVVWJ01. The sequence goes on along the minus strand of DATBSM010000126.1, from coordinate 5,370 downwards.
CGCTACGGCGCGCCACCCATCGTGCGCGATGTCGGCGGCTTGTCCGACACGGTGGAGGACGAAGTGACGGGATTCGCTTTCGAGCCGTACACCCCGGAAGCCTTCCAGCAGGCTACCTTCCGGGCGCTCGACCGGTTCCGCCACCCATCCAGGTGGCAGGCAATCGTCCGCCAGGGAATGGCGAGTGACTTCAGCTGGGAGCGCTCCGTGGCCATGTACATCGACGTCTACCGCCGCGCGCTGGCTCATTCCTCCGGTGTCCGGTGACGCCGCGCCAGACGGACTTCATCTTCACGCTGCACAGTCACCTGCCCTATGTCCTGAACCATGGGCGTTGGCCGCACGGGAGCGACTGGATCTGCGAGGCGGCGGTGGACACCTATCTGCCCCTGCTGGAGGTTCTCCGCGCCCTCTCGGCAGATGCCGTGCCCGCTCCCGTCACCATCGGCTTCACCCCGGTTCTAGCCAATCAGCTCGCCAGCCCAACCTTCGCCTCCGAACTGGAGACCTTCTTCGCTCAACGGCTCAAGGCCTGCGACGAAGCGCCGGCGTCACTGGCCAGTACCGGCGAGAGCCACCTCCTGCCGCTGGTGGACTTCTGGCGCGAGCGGCTGATTCGGCTTCGCAATCTCTTTCACGCCGTCGATCAGGATCTTATCGCGGCGTTCCGCACACTCGAATCGGCCGGCCGCATCGAGATCATCAGCTCGGCCGCCACCCACGGCTATCTCCCTCTCCTCGCACGAGACGAGAGTATCCGGCTCCAGCTCGCGGTTGGGGTTTCGGAACACCGGCGCCTGTTCGGCCGATCACCCAAGGGATGCTGGCTGCCGGAGTGCGCATACCGGCCACGAGGACCCTGGGAGCCATGGCCGAGCGCGCCCCGCACGGGAGTGCGGCGGGGTATCGAGGAACACCTGGCGGACGCCGGCTTTCAGTACTTCTTCGTGGACGCGCATCTCGCCGCGGCGGGACGGCCGCTCGGCCTTTCGGGCGATCCCGCGGGCGATCCCATCGTTCATATGCCGGCAGCTCCGGGCCAGCCGTCGGAGCCGTTGCGCTCCCCCTATCGCGCCTATCGCGTTGCGCACGGCTCTGTGGCGGCGTATGTACGGGATCCGCGGGCTTCGATGCAGGTCTGGAGCCGCTTCGAGGGATACCCCGGCGACGCGTCGTACCTCGAGTTCCACAAGATGCGCTGGCCCGGAGGCCTCAAGCTCTGGCGCGTTACGGGACCGGGGGTAGACCTCGGTGAAAAGCAGCCTTACGACCCGGAAGCGGCAGCTGGCCGTGCTCGAGATCACGCGAACCACTTCGCCACTCTCCTGTCCGGTATCTCGGCGGACCAGGCACAGAATCGCGAAAGCGTCGTGGTGGCACCCTTCGACACCGAGCTCTTCGGACACTGGTGGTTCGAGGGTCCCGAATTCCTCGGTCACGTCTTCCGCTCGCTCGCCGGGAAGCGCGAGGTGGTTCAACCGGCCACCGGCTCTCGCCATCTGGAGGCGCATCCGCCCCGCGCCGCGATCCGCCTGCCCTGGGGATCCTGGGGTGCCAATGGTGACAGCAGCATGTGGCTCAGCGAGCAGACCGCGTGGACCTGGGAGCGGCTCTGGCCGCTGGAACAGTCGTTCTGGGATTCCGCGCCGGCCGCGCTGGCATCGCCGGCCGCCCGTCCGGTGTTGGCCCAGGCGGCAAGAGAGCTCCTGCTGGCCCAGTCTTCCGACTGGCAGTTCATCATCTCGACCGGCGCCGCGGCAGACTACGCCGAGAAACGATTCAAGGAGCACTGTGAGGATGCCGAGAAGCTGATCGCGGCACTCGGACCTGGTCGTGAAGGGGACCTCGAGTCGGCCCAACGGCTGGCCGAGGAGATGTACCATCGCGATCAGGTCTTCCCCAACATCCTGCCGGCGGTGGCCGCCGCGCTCGGGGGCTCTCGCTCGCTCGTCGTCGGTTAAGGACATGGCTTCAATTCGACTCGTCTTCGGCCTTCACCTGCATCAACCGGTCGGCAACTTCGACCATGTCTTCGAGCAGCACGTCCGCGATGTCTACCGGCCCATTCTGGAGCGGCTTTCCGAGCGGGGCTTCCTGCCCCTGGTGCTCCATCTCTCCGGACCCCTCCTGGAGTGGCTGGAGCAGCACGATACCGGATACCTGGATCTCCTGGGAAAGCTGGTGTCCGAGCGCAGGGTCGAGCTGTTGCTCGCCGGATTCTACGAGCCGGTGCTCGCTTCCCTCCCTCGAGCTGACCGGGTCGAGCAGATCCTGTGGATGCGGGACGCGGTGCAGCGGCGCTTCGGCGTCGATGCTCGCGGGCTATGGCTCACGGAACGCGTCTGGGAGCCCGAGCTCGCGGCGGACCTGGCCGATGCGGGCGTGCGTTACGCGCTGGTGGACGATCGGCACTTTCTGGTATCGGGATTTGCAAGCCAGCAACTGCACACGCCGTACTGGACCGAGAGCGACGGAAAGCGGGTAGCCCTTTTCCCGATCGACGAGCGGCTCCGCTATCTGATCCCCTTCCGGCCACCGGAGGAGACCGCGGCCTATCTGCGCGAGCTCAGGGGTGCGGGCCACCGTCTCGCGGTTCTGGCCGATGACGGGGAGAAGTTCGGCGGGTGGCCCGGGACCAAGGAGTGGGTCTACGAGCGCGGCTGGCTGGATCGTTTCACCACCACGATCAACGGCCTGGTAGAGGGGGGCGAAGTCCTGCTCAGCACCCTGAGCGATGCACTGGACCATGTGCCCAGCGGCGGCATCGCGTACCTGCCCACGGCGTCCTACAGGGAGATGGAGGGCTGGTCATTGCCTCCCGATGCTGCGCTCCGCTTGATCGGGCTGGAGCGCGATCTGGGCGAGGCACGGCTGGCCGGCCCGGATGGCGCCCTGATCCGCGGCGCCCATTGGCGCAACTTTCTGGTGAAATACTCCGAATCCAATCGGATGCATAAGAAGATGATGGCCCTGTCCCTACTCTGCCGGCGCCGGGGGGATCCCCCGGCGGCTCGCCGGGCCGTGGGCCGGGCTCAGTGCAATGATGCTTACTGGCACGGCGTCTTTGGTGGTCTGTACCTGCCGCATCTGCGCGAAGCGATCTGGAGCAACCTCGCGCTGGCGGAGTCGGAGCTCCGCCGCGGAGAGGGACTCGCGGTCGAGGTTCTGGATCTCGACGGCGACGGACACGACGAGATCTGGATCCATTCGGATCACTTCTCGGCGCTCCTGAGTCCGCGCCGGGGAGGCGCGATGGAGGAGTACACCATCTTCGCCACCGGCGTGAACTATGCGAACACGCTCACCCGGCGGCGGGAGGCCTACCACGACGATCTCGAGGAGGGCCTTGGCCCGGAGCACCGGCCTCCCATCGATACCGAGCCGCGGGCCATCTTCGTCGACCGGGTATTGCCGGCAGGGCTGACACTGGAGCAGTACGCTGGTGGCGATTACCGGCCAACCCGTTCGTGGGCCCAAAGCCCCGGCAGCTTCACCATCGGGCACCAACCCGATAGCGTCCAGATCGTGTTCTCCTTTTCCGGCCAGGTCGGCGACAAGACACTGGAGAAGCGATTTGAGTTCGAGGTCGACGGAACGCTGCGGGTCAGCTACCGGTGGGATGCGTCGATTGGGTCGCCGGAGGATTTCTTTGCACCCGAGCTCTCGATCTTTGCCCCACTCGATCTGCGGCCCGAGCCTGACGCCGAGATCTGGACTTTCCCCATCGAAACAGTGGCGAAATCGGAGCGAGGCCTGGATCGCACCCGCCAGGGCGATTCGTTCACCTTCCGCTGGCCGGCCCGGCTCGGCCGGGCGTCGATGGAAGTCTCGGTAGTGGGCGCCCCCTGTCTTCTCTGAAGCCGGCTGGCCTGTCTCTTGCCTCGTGAGCGTGTTCCCGTTCACCAGGTGCCACCATGTTCAGGAACAGCCTCTCCCGGCATGTCCGGACGCAATATGCCCTCGCGCTTTGCGGCGCCCTGGCCCTGTCAGCCTGTTCCTCCAAGTACGCGTCGGTTCCGGCGCGGCTAGACCTCGCGCCATACGGCCGCATCGCCGTCGTCGCATTCTCCACCGAGCAGTCGAATCGCGACATGAGCACGCTAGCAACCCAGCGATTCGCCGAGGCGCTGCTCTCCAGCCAGTCGGGTGTCGAGCTGCTGGAGCTCGAGGGCACAGATGCCTCGCTCAAGAGCTTCGCGGCCGACGCCGACGCCGCGGCTATGGCTTTGGCTCTCGGCCGGGAAAAGAACGTTCCGGCCGTCTTCGTGGGGCATCTCAAGGTTTCCAAGGTCAAGCCGCGCGGCAACATCAGTGCATCCGGCATGAATGTCCGGGCGGCGGTCTCGGCCGAGCTCACGGTCCGGCTGCTGTCGACCAAGAGCGGCGGCACGCTGTGGCGCTCGAGCTCCGCGACCAATGGGACTGTGGGTCAGCTCGCCATGTCCGGTGCCCTGCCTTCGATCGCGATGCGGGACAAGGAGGAGGCGTACGGTGAGATGGTTGGCGAATTGATCAACAGCGTGACTCGCGACCTCCGGCCCACCTGGGTGAAGCAATAGCTTCAGCCGCGGTACTGGATGAACGCACAGAGCCCCTCGGAGATTCCGAGGGGCTCTGGTGTTTCACGCGGCAAAACCACTAGCTTTTCTATGCTACTGTGGAGCTTCGACCTTCACGACGGAGTACCTCAACATGCAGGTCTTTCTCACCGGCGCCACCGGGTATATCGGCACTGCCGTGGCCGACCGGCTACGCGCCGCGGGTCACAAGATCAGTGGCCTCGCCCGAAGCGATACGGCGGCTGACCGGCTGACCGCCGCCGGCATCAGGCCCATACGCGGCGATTTTTCCGATCCCAAGACCGTCGGCTCCGCCGCCCGCTCCGCCGACGGGGTCATCAGCCTCGCCACCACCTACAATCCCGGCGTGGACGGACCGGCCATCGACGCGATCCTGGATGCGCTGGCCGGCAGCGGAAAACCCTTCGTATACACCAGCGGGATCTGGTCGCACGGCAATACCGGCGATGTCGTGGTGGACGAGACGACACCACCGAAACCCGCCGCGCTGGTTGCGTGGCGCCAAGCCGTGGAGGAGAAGGTGCTCCGGGGCGCCCAGCGCGGCATTCGTACCACTGTCATCCGACCGGCCATCGTCTACGGCCGCGCCGGTGGGATTCCCGCCGGCTTCGTCGACTCGGCACGGAAGGAAGGCGCGGCCCGCTTCGTGGGCACCGGCCAGAACCGTTGGCCGTTTGTGCACGTGGACGACCTGGCCGACCTCTACCTCCTGGCGCTGGAGAAAGCGCCAGCGGGATCACTGCTGCTGGGCGTGTCCGGCCCCTCGCACCCGGTGCGCGATGTAGCTGCG
>DATBSM010000125.1:0-1687 GCA_036559785.1 Gemmatimonadales bacterium | reverse complement strand
CGGCTGCAATGGAACAACGGGACGCAAAGCTGGATCGCCTACGCGACCTTCTTGGTGAAGAAAGAATGACCCTGGTCTTCACCGCCAGCAGGGACACGGTCCGCTACATCCGCGAGCGGCTCGGTGACCTCCGGCTTGCATGGTGCACTGGAAATCGTGCCGGGCTCGCCTCCATCCTGCTGCCTCGGCGTGTGGTGTTGGGCTGGTTCAGGGAAAGTCTCGAAGCCACGCCTGGTCCGCGGCATCTGGTGGTCACCGATGTGGCGGCCGAAGGACTCGATCTCCAGCGCGCAGCCAGAGTGGTGCACTATGACCTGCCCTGGACGCCGATGCGGCTCGCGCAGCGAGAAGGGCGGGCGGTGCGCCTCGGCTCGCGCCACTCAGAGGTAGAAGTGGTACGATTCGCGCCTGTTCCAATTCTGGAACGCTCACTGCACCTCGAGGCGATCCTGGCACGCAAGGCGAAGCTCCCGGCCACAGCTGGACTGGGAGTCGGGGGACGGCACATCTGGCGCTGGCGAACCGAGCTGGCAGAGCATTACGGCGAGTCGGATGCAACGGCTGGGGTGGCCCAGGTTCTCTCGCCGCACCGCGGCCTCCTGGCCGGTTTCGCATTCTACAGCGGGAGCAATCCCCAGGAGCGTCTCTCCTCAACCATCGGATGGCTCGAGATCGAAGCCGGCTGGACCGAAACACCCGAGGTCATAGCCGACCGGCTCAATAGTGCGGCAGCGCAGACCAAGAGAATGGGCGTGGACGCCGAGCGGTTAGCAGAATATCTGGCCTTGCTCACACCGCTGATCCGCAAGCGACTTTTACTCACGAGCGGACGCCGCTGGCTCTCACCGGACCCGAAGCCAGCAGCGCGGCAGGTGGCTGCCAGGCTCAGGCAGCTCATCGGCCAGGCGGCCAGGCTTCGCCACCACGACTCTCTGCGTGAGCTTGAGCAGATGTTGGGATTTGTGTCCGGTGGCCATACGGCAGGGGAGGAAATGCTACTCGAGCGGTTGGTGGAGGGTCCCACCTTGGAGCTCACCAGCCGGCTGAGCCGCGTGGCGGCGGCTCAGGCCCGTTGGCACGGAGTCGAGGCGCGAATCACCGGGCTGATCGTCTTCAGCCCGGACTCAGTTGACTAACGGGGTGAGTTCGAGCGACCAGCAGAGCCTTCCCCACTCCGAAACTCGAAATGGGTGGGGTCGAGCACTCGTTGGGGCAGCTCCTCGTCGGACACCCCCTCGCGCAAGAGCCGGGTAATGAGCTTCTCCGCCAGCCCGGCGGCGCTGAACCAGACGCCCGACTGGATCCCGACATACTTGTCGGCAAATTCGGGCCGGAGCCGTGCCTCCCGTGCAACCGCCTGCGGGGAGTGTCCTCCGCTTACGGCTCCAGCGTCGGGCCGAAGGGACGCGGGTCTGGGTCGACCCACCCCTCCATCGTGAGATGCCATATCTTCCACGCCTCCTCGACGGCAGCTTGCCGGGTCTCATGCCCAGCGATCGGATCCCGCCGGCCACTGTAGATGATCGCTGCCATGATGGCTACGAGCTCTGACGGTTGCACGGGAATTACCCTGGTTGGAAACGTCGGAGATTACGGGCCGCCGGGCGCGAGCGCAAGCGGGGCCTACCTGAGTAATTTCACCCGATGCCGAGCCTCCGCACCGTTCTCTTCGATCTAGATGGCACCC
>DATBSM010000124.1:0-2694 GCA_036559785.1 Gemmatimonadales bacterium | reverse complement strand
GGTCAGCTCCATCTTCGCCTGCTGAGCCGCCTCCAGCGACGTGCCGTCCCGGGAGAAGAAGGCGCAGCTGTAGGTCATGGACCGGTCCAGGAACAGTGCGAAGAACTCATTGGAGACGTCGTAGTGGTGACGCACCGCCTGAGCATCCCGGCTGCGGGAGTGCAGCGCGCCCCGAGGCCGGATCTCGGCCACCGGCCGGGGGGAGATCATCCGGGGACCGGCCGCGCGAGCCGCAGCCAGCATCAGCTGGAGGCGGCGCCGGCGAGGAAAAGCCGGCGGCCACCACCGGTATATCACCTGGTTCAGTGCCTCGAGGTCGTCGACGTCCAGCTCACCCGTGACGTAGGCCCGGCCCAGGCCGAGCTGGCCGGGGGAGCGAAGCAGGTGGGCCAGCGCACGAGGGGACCGGACTGAAATGACCGGCCCGCCGCTCTCGGTAGCCGGGACGGCCGATCCATCCCAGAACTCGATCGTGAAAGGCCGTTCGGGGAGGAGCCGGTGAATGACGCGGCGCAGGGGCGCGGTAGCTGGAGCTGACATATGCAACCTCCTCTGAGAGAGGTGTAGCGTGTCAATTCCCCGGGCGCAAGCGCCCGCGCCCTTCGCCCCCCCGGGAGTGGACGCGACTGAAGTCGCGGCTCGGCACACCGTGGCTTCGCCACGGGATCATTCTCTGTGGCAGAATACGAGAAGGTTCACGACTGTCCTGGTGCGTGGCACAGCCACGCCGTGCCAAGCAGCGACTTCAGTCGCGTGTCACGCGTGGCGATCCGGCGGTCCTCTCTGCTACATTCCGCCCGGGTCGATGCGCCACCAGGGCACTTCGAACGTCATCCATGATACGGGGCTCCCATGCACGGCATACGATTCGGAACTCTGGCCGCAACGCTGGGCCTCTCCCTCATCCTCGCCAGACCGGCCAGCACCCAAGTAGCGGCGGCCGCTCCCGACACCACCGCCAAGCTCCCCGCCGGCTACGTCAAGGAGTTCGGCACCATGTGGACCTTCGAGGCGCCGCCCTTCGACTACTGGAAGGCGCGTTACGGGTTCACGCCCCCGGCGGCCTGGCTCGACCACGTCCGCCTCGCCTCGGTGCGGCTGCCCAACTGCTCGGCCTCGTTCGTATCGTCGAACGGGCTGGTGATGACCAACCACCACTGCGCCCGTGAGTGCATCACCGCCGTCTCCACCCCCGACTCGAACTTCCAGGAGCTCGGCTTCGTCGCCAAGAGCCAGGCCGAGGAGCGGAAGTGCGAGGGGCTCTACGTGGACCAGCTCCAGTCGATCGAGGACGTGACCGACAAGATTCAGGGCGCCATCAAGGCGCGGGCTGCCGGCGCCCAAGTGGCGGAGCGGAACGCGGCCATCGGCCAGATCCAGGAGGCCTGCGCCACGGAGACCAAGCTCACCTGCCAGGTCGTCTCCTACTACCAGGGCGGCATCTACTCGCTCTACCGCTTCAAGCGCTTCGACGACCTTCGGCTGGTCATGGCTCCCGAGGAGGCCATCAGCTTCTTCGGCGGCGACCCCGACAACTTCACCTATCCCCGCTACGACCTCGACCTGACCCTGCTCCGGGTCTACGTGAACGGCGCGCCGTTCAAGCCCAAGGACTACCTGAAGTGGAGCGCCGAGGGAGCGAAGGAGGACGAGGTGGTCTTCGTCACCGGCAACCCCGGCTCCACCGGCCGCCTGCTCACCGTCGCCCAGATGGAGTACCTCCGCGACGTGCAATATCCAGCCCAGCTTTCCTCCTATGACCGGAACCTGGCGGTCCTGATGGAGCTCTCTCAGAAGGACGACGAGACCCGGCGCGCGCTGGAGAACCAGATCTTCAGCCTGCAGAACTCGAAGAAGGCGGTGACCGGGTTCCTTTCCGGCCTCCAGGATTCGTCGCTCATGGCCAAGAAGCGCGCCTTCGAGCGGGACTTCCGCCGCCGCGTCGCCGCCGATCCCAAGCTCAAGGCCCGCTACGGCACTTCCTGGGACGCAATCGCGACCGCGCAGAAGGAGCAGGCCGCCATCGCCAAGCAGCAGCGCTGGTACAGCTTCAGTGGATCGCCGCTGCTGAACGTGGCCGGCGGCATCGTGCGGGTCCCGGAGCAGGCCAAGCTCCCCGACTCACTGCGGCTGCCCCAGTATCGCAGCGGGGGACTCGAAGTTATTCGTGGGGCGCTGCTGGGCCCTCTCCCCGCCGACCCCGAGCAGGACAAGCAGATGCTGCAGGCCTGGCTTACCGAGGCGAGCAAGGATCTGCCGCGCAACGATCCCTTCCTCAAGGCCTTCCTCGCAGGGCGGAGCCCCGAGGTCGCAGCCGAGGCCGCGGTCAACGGCACCACGCTGGGCGACTCGGCCGCTCGTGCCGCGCTGATCGAGGGCGGCTCCGCGGCAGTTGCTGCGTCCAAGGACCCGCTCGTGGTGCTGGCCCGGAAGCTCAATCCCACCGCCATGCGGGTGCAACAGCGCTCGGCCCGTTTGGGCGACGTGATCTCCGCCAACGCGGAGAAGGTGGGCCAGGCGATCTTCGCCGCCTACGGCCGCTCGCTACCACCTGACGCGACCTTCAGTCTCCGGATCAGCGACGGGGTGGTGAAGAGCTTCCCCATGAACGGCACCATCGCGCCCTACCACACCAGCTTCTACGGCCTATACGGCCGCTCGGCGGAGTTCGATGACAAGCCGCCGTTCCGGCTG
>DATBSM010000123.1:0-2156 GCA_036559785.1 Gemmatimonadales bacterium | reverse complement strand
CAAGCCGGTCGAGCTCCGCTGCCGTTCCCTTGTTGCGCGCTTCCACTCGCTGCCAGAACTCCCGCTCATCCGGCCCCGGAAACGGGGCCGTGTCTTTTTGAGACTGATGCTTGAAGATCGCCTGGATCTTGAGCCGAAGCTCCTCCTGTGAGAGCGGCACCAGCCAGGTGGCCTCAGTGACCGGCCACTCCTGCCAGGCTCCGCGATAGAGCCAGACCTCAGGCCGCGGCAGCCCGCCGAGAACGGCCTGCTCCAGCGCCCGCTCAATCGCTTCCTTGCAGAGCCGGTGGGTCCCGTGCGGGTCAGAGAGATCGCCGGCGACGAAGACGAGATCGGGGCGAAGCTGGTCCAGCATCGCCCGCACGATTGCGACATCGTCCTCGCCGATAGGATCCTTCCGCACCTTGCCGGTCCGATAGAACGGCAAGTCGAGAAAACGTGCAGCCCGCTCATCGAGCCCCAGCGTCCGGATGCCTGCTACAGCCTCCGACTCCCGGATGATCCGTTTGGTGTCCTGCACCTCCGGAATGTCCACGTCTCCTGCCTGCTTGCCCGCCAGAAAGTGGTCGATCCGCTCGCCCAGATCCCGGGCGGCATCCTTCGACAGGCGCTGCTGGAGGGCCAGCCGCCGCATGAAATCGAGATGCCGGCGCACGTCGTGGTCGAACACGGCCAGATTGCCGCTGGTCATGTAGGCCACGGTGATGTCGTTGCCGTTCACCGCCAGCTTGTGCAGGATGCCACCCATGGAAATGACGTCGTCATCTGGGTGCGGCGAGAAGCAGAGAATGCGCTGCCCTCGCGGCAGCTTCGAGCGGCCCCGGATCTTGGCGCCGAGCGCATTAAACACCTCACCATTGAGGGCGCCGGGCGAGCCGTAGCGGGCCACCAGAGCCGAGAGCCGGTGCTCGGCGTAATCCCGCTGGGTGAGCTTGAGGATGGCTTTACCGCTCTGGTGCGATAGCCAGACCACGGCGCGCACCACGAGGCTGCTGCTCCACTCCACCGGCCCGAGCAGCCAGGGGGTGGCCACGCGGGTGAGAGCCGCGGCCGCAGGGCCGTCGAGATAGAACGTGGTGTTGGGGTGTTGCTGCAGGAAAGTGGCGGCGACCTCGTGGTCCACCTCGCCCTCGACCGCCCGGCGCACGATGTCCGCCTTGTGCTCCCCGGTGGCGAGCATCAGAATCTCGCGGGCGTCGAAGATGGTCGCGACGCCCATCGTGATCGCTTCCCGAGGGACGTTCTCCTCGCCAAAGAAGTCGGCGGCGGTATCCTTGCGAGTCACCAGATCGAGGGTCACGACCCGGGTACGGCTCTCAGCCCCCGACCCCGGCTCGTTGAACCCGATATGGCCGGTGCGGCCAATTCCCAGCAGCTGCAGGTCGATGCCTCCGGCCTCGCGAATCGCGTCTTCGTAGCCCCGGCACTCGGCCTCGACCTCATCTCGCCGCACGTCTCCGCGAGGGATGCGGACATTGGCCGGCGGAATAGCGAGATGGGAAAAAAGATTCTCCCACATGAACCGATGGTAGGAGTGAATGCTCCCCGGGTCCATCGGGTAGTATTCGTCGAGATTGAAGGTGATGACGTCGGTGAAGCTGAGTCCCTCGTCGCGGTGCATCCGAATCAGCTCGCGGTACACCCCGATGGGCGTCGACCCGGTGGCCAGGCCGAGCACCGGGCGTTTCCCGGCGGCGCGGCGCTCCCGGATGACCTGGGCGATCCGGCGTGCGACCAGGCAGCCGATCTGGTCGTGGTCCTCCACGATGACCGTGCGGATGCGTTCCTGGCCTAGGGTGATCCTGGCGGCGGGTGGTTTCATCCCTCAAAGTATCGGATGCCGAGCCCGGCCTCTAAATGGCTCACGGCAGGCCGTCCGTTCTCCGGCTCTAAGGGTACCTCCGGCCTCCTTTTGGGGGCAGCTTTCAGGACGGGGGCGTTTCGCAACTGACCGAACGAACGTAGAATGGAGCGGCAACCCGGCGCGGGTAGACTTCCGGCGACCACTACCAGCGAGGCAAAGTGGACAACGAACCGGCCCTACACACTGCCGAAGATGCTTCACCCCGCGAGCTGTGGGGGGCCAGCTGGAGGCTCCTCCTGACGCTTGCTGCCCTGGCGCTTATCGGGGTGCCGCTTATCCGGGAGCTTCCGCT
>DATBSM010000122.1:0-4046 GCA_036559785.1 Gemmatimonadales bacterium | reverse complement strand
CGGCCGTCAGGGTTGTATTCGCTGAGTGCGTTCTCCAGGGCCTGGGATCGTTCCATGACTTGACTGATCTGATTGGGATTGGTTTGCAGAGGCTCCGGTCGGTCGAGCGCCGTCACTGCCAGCGCCACAGAGGCGGCCGCCGCCAGCCCGGCAACCCCCACCTGCCGGGTACGGCGTCGACGCTTTTCGGCCCGAAATCGGGCCGCCGTGTCGGGCCACCGATCCCGGCTGGGCCGCAGGGTGGGCAACGCCTTCAGCCGGGCAACCCGTTGATCCAGCCGGCGGAGCTCGGTCTGACAGGTAGAACATTCATTGAGATGCTCGCGGGCAGCGGCAACGCCGGGTTCAGTTCCGGGCTCCCGCAGGCCGAGCAGGGCCTCTATAGAAAGATGCGTCATAGTGCGACCTCCTCCCCCAGCCAATGGCGCAGCCGGGCGTGGGCCCGGGCGAGCTGCGACTTGGAGAAGCTCGGGGTCTTGTCCATCATTTTGGCAATTTCTTCGTGGGTGTACCCCTCCACGTCATGCAGCCAGACCACCGCTCGGGACGTCTCCGAAAGCCGCTCGAGGGCCGCCTCCAGGTCCATCCGGAGATGGCTGTCTTCCTGGCGGCGACCGACCACCTCGTCATGCAGCTCGTCGGTTTCCCGATACTTGTTCCGGCGGATCCGCATGAGCGCCTTGCTCGAGGCGATAGTCCGGATCCAGCCCCAGAGGCTCCCTTCCTCCCGATATCTGCCGATGCTCTTGCACACCTCGAAGAAGGTCTCCTGCAACACGTCTTCGGCATCCTCGGGGGTCCGGCAGATCCGCCGGGCGAGGTTGTAGACCGGCACCTCGAATGCGCGATACAGCGCGCCCAACGCCTCCGGATCCCCGGTTCGGGCGCGGGCAACGACCGTTTCGGCATTCGCAAGGAGTGAAGAATCCATCAAAAGCGTTCCAGTCATGGCGTATCTAGGGATGCCAGGGCCGCCTAAAGCGTTGCAGCGCGCAGCTCAGTCCACAGTGAACAGTAAACGGGTCGGAGCGTAGTATCCCGCGCTGGGGGCGCCTCCGGAGGGCACGTCAGCACGAGGCGAGGAGACCGGGCGAGCCTGGTTCGCTGGAGGCCGCCTCTAGAGCATGCGCCCGGGCTCCGAGCTTCGAGTGCTGCAGTGCCCGGAGGGGCCGCGTCCCAGCGCGGTGACCACGCACTGTAGCATCGAATCCAAAGGGGTTTGTGACCGACTGGCGGGGAACTCCTCCGGGCGCTGCAGCACTCGACGGTCGGAGCCCGGCGCGGCCCCGCTGCTGCGAACATCGGCTCTTGCAACAAACGGCCGCCCCGGTCTCCTCCCCTCGTGCTGACGCGCCCTCCGAAGTCTCCCACCAGTCGGTCCGTCTCTGTCGGCGCTCTCGCCCTCGCTCAAAAAGAGCGTAGGATCCCGCGCTGGGTGGCTCCGAAGGGCACGTCAGCACGAGGGGAGGAGACCGGGCGATCCTTCTTTTCCAAGGGACCTTTATGGCATAGGCCCGGGCTCCGAGCGTCGAGTGCTGCAGTGCCCGGAGGAGCTCGCTCCCAGCGCGGTAACCATGCGCTGAAGCAAAAGCGAAGATCCGAGTTCCGCGTTATTCTCCCTCTATGACATCTACGATCCCTTCCCCACCCCACACCTGGCTGCATCACCTCGAAGACGAGGCCGACGCGGCGTTCCTCTATCGGGAGCTGGCCCAGGCCGAGGGGGATCCCAAGAAGGCTGATCTCTACCGGAAGCTGGCCGGGGTCGAGGACCGGCACGTGGAAATGTGGCGCAAGTTGTTGGCGGAGAACGGACACTCGGTGGAGGTCCCGTCGCCCTCCCGGGGGGCCCGGCTCCGGGCCTGGCTGGCCCGCCGGGTGGGGAGCGGAGTCCTGCTTCCGATGCTGCTGGAGGAAGAGGGCCGCGAGGTGAAGGGCTACCTCAACCTCTATCGCAGCGCGCCCGATGGGACCGCCGGCCCAACCGCGCTCACCCTGGCCAAGGAATCGGCCGAGCACGCGGAGACCCTGGCCGGGATGAGCGGGGCTTCAGGAGAACCTTGGCACAAGACCGGTGCGGGCGGCCTGCTCCGGAATCTGGTGTACGGCTTCAATGATGGGCTCACCGCCAACTTCGGTCTGGTGGCGGGGATGATCGGCGCCCAGGGCAACCTCCAGGCGGCGGAGCACGCGGTCCTAGTGGCCGGTCTGGCCGGCATGGTCGCCGATGCTTTGTCGATGGGCTCGTCCGGCTACCTCGCAGCCAAGAGCGAACGGGAAGTGTTCGAGCACGAGATCGCCATGGAAAAGGAAGAGATCCGGCTGATGCCGGAGCTCGAGCGCGAGGAGCTGAGCCTGTTGTACCAGGCCAAGGGGATTGATGCTGTGCAGGCCAACACCCTGGCCACCCAGGTCATGGAGGACCCCGCCCGTGCTCTGAAAGAGCAGGTGCAGGAGGAGCTCAAGATCGGAGAAGCCACCAGCACGCCGATGCGGGAGGCGTGGATCACCGGGGTGGCCACCGCCTTCGGCGCGTTCATCCCCGTCGCACCCTTCCTGTTCGACACTGGACCGGCCGCAATCTGGACCGCATTCGGCCTGGCCATGGTCTCCCACTTCGGGGTTGGGGCCGCGCGGAGCTTCTTCACCGGCCGGGGCGTGTTCCGGAGCGGGCTCGACATGTTTCTAGTCGGACTCGGCGTGGCAGCCATCGGCTACTTTGTGGGCGAGTGGATTGTGAAGCTGCTGTGATCCGCTGGGGACTCTGCTGTCAGTTCGTCGATGCGCCAATCACCTTTCGGACGGCCACGCATCGGTATGTCGCGAGTCTCGAGTCACCAGTCGCGCGGGGCTATCTGGGCGACATCGCCGCCCACAACGCTGATGCACTCGCCGCGGCCATCGAGCGCTGCCACGAGCTTGGCATCGGCGCCTTCCGAGTGAACAGTCAGATTCTCCCACTGGCCACTCATCCCATTACCGGCTACAACCTGGAGCAGCTCGACCCCACGGGCGCCATCGCCGGCGCATTCGAGTATGCCGGCGCCCTGGCGCGGGCCTACGATGTGCGCCTGAGCCTGCATCCCGATCAGTTCGTGGTGCTCAACTCCGAGCGATCAGCGGTGGTACGATCGGCAGTGCAGGAGCTGGAGCTGCAGGCAACGGTGGCGGAGATGATTGGAGCGGACGTGATCGTGCTGCACGCCGGTGGGGCAGCCGGCGGTACCCAGTCGGCCCTGGAACGGCTGGAGCGAGGGCTCCCGCTCCTCAGTACCAGGGTTCGGGACCGGTTGGCCCTGGAAAACGACGATCGATCGTTCACCCCCCGAAGTCTGCTTCCGTGGTGCCAGCGCGCCGGCGTACCGCTGGTGTATGACGTCCACCATCATCGCTGCCTGGCCGACGGGCTATCTATAGAGGAAGCGACCGAGCTCGCGGCCGGCACCTGGAACGGGCGGGAGCCCTGGTGCCACATCTCGTCGCCGAGGGACAGCTGGAACGCCCCGAACGCGCGGTCCCATGCCGACTACATCGACCCGGCCGACTTCCCGGACGAATGGGTAGGCCGCCGGATGACCGTCGATGTGGAGGCCAAGGCCAAGGAGCGAGCGGTGCTGGCGATCAAGGAGGTAGTCGCCAGTCAGCTAGTCGCTAGTCGCTAGAACTAGAGACTAGAGACTAGAGACTGAGACGGCTGCAAGCTCCCGGCTCCTAGCTCCTCCCGCACACGCGGCATCACCTCGCGCCCATACAGCTGGATACTCCGCAGCAGCAGCCCGTGCCCCAGCGTGCCCGCGCTGTACTTGAGGTCGAAGCGGGACGCGCCGAGTGCACCCACCGTCCGGGCAATCTTTCGGGCGACCGTCTCGGGCGAGCCGACATACAGGGAGCCCTCGGCAACCTCGTGGTCGAACTCCGCCCGGCTGGTCGGGGCCCACCCCCGCTCGGCACCGATCCGATTCCGCATCACCTGGTAGGCCGGCCACAGCTCCTCCCGCGCCTGAGCATCGGTTTCCGCGATGTGCCCGGGCGAGTGGATCCCGACC
>DATBSM010000121.1:0-4396 GCA_036559785.1 Gemmatimonadales bacterium | reverse complement strand
CTATGACCGAGGGTCCTCGCGCTCAACTCATCCATATAGATGTCGATCGCCGTCTGGGGCACGAATGGGACGAGTGGGATGGTCGCCCGCTTCCCAACCAAGGCAACTACGACTCCCCGCCCGCACTGTTCTTCGCCTGGGCCGCCATCACGCTCGCCGTCGGGCTCGGTGTCTCGGCACTCGGGCTCTTTCTGCTCGCTCCCCGGTTTGCGGGCGCGCATCAATCGGCTCCCGCCGTGCTCTGGGGCGCGCTGCTGGTGGCTGGCTCGCTGCTGTGGGTCTGGTGGGGCGTGCTCTTCCTATCATATGAGATGGGCCGTCCGCTGCTGCCCGAGAGGCTCGCGGAGCGGGGGCCATTTCTCCGCCTGATGCGCCTGACGTCCCGGGTCGCGGACCGATTCGGCCGTCGCGACTGGGTGGAGAATGCGGCGGTGAAGGTCTACAACGCGCTGGCCATGATGCGGGGGCGGAAAGTGGGCCAGGGGGAGCTGCTGGTGCTGATCCCCCGGTGTCTATCCAAGGTTACCCTCGATGGCGTGTTGGGGATCGCGGGGCGCTACGGCGTGCCCGTCTTCGTCGCCACCAGAGGTCAGCTGGCCCGGCGAGTCATCCGGGAACGCCGGCCGCGGGCCGTGGTCGCGGTGGCCTGCGAGCGCGACATGGTGAGCGGGTTGCACGATGTGGCGGGTAAGATACCGGTGCTTGGCCTGACGATGACTCTGCCGTCCGGGCCCTGCAAAGACGCATCGGTCAATCTGGGCCAGCTGGAGGAGTGGGTCCGAGCGTATGTGGTCTGACGGCAGCCACGACTAACACGGACAACTGCTGACTAGTCGCCCGCCCCACCCGCAGGCAGCTGCACTTGAGCGGGTTGGGCCTGTGGCAGCGGAGGTCCGCCGTAACGTTCCACCAGCTTCTGCAAGGCAGTGTCTACCTTCTTGGCTACCGGGTGGTCCGGGCTGACCTGTCGCTCCAGCTCGCGGGACGGAAGGGAGGGGTCCGCGAGGGGGCGGTAGAGTGTCTCGACGGTGAGTTGCGAGCTGCCCGGCTGTACCGGATCGGCCCAGGCTCGAATCCGAACCACCCCGGTCCCGATCGCCCGTCGTTGCGCGGCCGGCCGGCCGTTGCGGGCCTCGAACCACGGGGTCTCGATGTAACCGTCCCGAAGCCGGACTTTCTGGGTGGGGATCGAGTCCGCCTTGAGGGCTTCCGCCAGACGGCGAGTGGCCATTGGCACCGGGAGGCGGACTTCCCTCCCCGGGGCTTCCGGTAACGGAGGAAAGGGCGGCCTGGTGGTGGTTGGCTGGCACGCCGCGGCGCCTGCCATGCACCAGAACAAACCCAGCGAGTAGCGCACCGATCAGTCCTTGTGCGGCGGCGTGCCGGGCTCGTGCGAATGTGGCGCAGTGCCAGGCGGATCGACGTGTTCGCTGCTGCCCGAGGGGGAAGCCGATGAGTCCGGAGTGACCTCATCGTGTTCCATGCCGTCATGATGATGGACCCTGGCTCTCTCCTGTATCTCACCCTGGAGTACCTTGGTCGGAATCCCCGCAGCGTGCTCGAATATCAGCTTCCCTCCATAGACACCAGTGGCGAACAGGAATCCCACGCCCACCACTGAGAGCACCAGGCTCAGGGCCCGCTCCCCTGCGCCCATCCGACGCTCCCGCACGATTCGCCACAGGGTGAGCACCCCGAACACGGCCAGGGTGATCAACCCGAGCTGCTCGTGGGTCTCCATTACCCGATGAACCGCATCGCCGTGCGAGAGGTGCTCCTCGGCCTGAAGTCCGGACAGAACGGCCAGGGCGCCGCCGACAGCGCCAACCAGCATGGTCCAGACCCCGACCTGCCTGAAGGACGGCCGCTTGGTGATGACCGCAAGCAGGTCGAACATGACGGCCACGAGCAGCAAGCCAACCGGCAGGTCGTTCAGGGCTGCATGGAGGCGGGGCCAGTCGTATCCGAGCATTTTGATCTCCAGAAACGTGAGCTTACTGCTTACCTACTGAGCGATATCAACCGGCGCAGGTGGGTCAGTTGAGTAATCATAAAACCCCCGGCTGCTTTTCTTGCCATGGTGGCCAGCGGCTACCATCCGCCGAAGCAGGGGCGGAGCGCCGTAGCGGTCCTCACCGTAGGCATCCAGCATGATGTCGCCGATTCGGACCACGGTGTCCAGGCCGATGAAATCGAGCAGCGAGAGCGGCCCCATGGGATGTCCGCAGCCCAACTGCATGGCGCGGTCGATATCCGAGGTCGTGGCGGCACCGCGCTCCAGCGCCCGCACCGCGTCGAGGAGAAAGGGGACCAGCAGCAGGTTCACGATGAAGCCCGGCCGGTCCACCGCCGCCACGGGCTCCTTCCCCAGCGCACGGGCAAAGGCAAACGCGCGCTCCAGCGTCTCCCGGCTGGTCGTATCAGTCCGAACCACCTCCACCAGCGGCATCATCGGCACCGGATTGAAGAAGTGGAGACCGACGAAGCGGTCCGCGCGGGATGTGGAGTCCGCCATGGACGAGATGGTGAGGCTCGAAGTATTGGAGGCAAAGATCGCCTTCGGTCCACAGACCCGGTCCAGCTCATGCCAAACGGCGTTCTTTAGCTCCAACGCCTCGGTGACCGCCTCGATGACGATGTCGCATTCCCGGAGCTGAGACAGCTGAGTCACGAACCGAAGGCGGCCAAACGCTACATCCCGGGTCTCAGCGGGGATCTTCCCCCGCTCCACCAGACGCCCCAGTGACTTGATGATTCCGGCGCGTCCTCGCTCGAGCAGCGGCTCGGCCACGTCGCGCACGATGGTGTCGAAGCCCGCCGTCGCCGCCGCCTGAGCAATGCCGCTGCCCATGAGTCCGCAGCCGACCACGCCGACCTTGGTTATGGCGGTCACTATTTCAGCGCCTTCCTGACTTCATCGGCGAGCAGGCCCAGGATTCCCGAATTGCGGTCGGGGAGCTGATGCCGTGGCGTGGCGCCACCCTGCTCCAGAAAGTCGAGCGCGCGCTCCAGTCCGAGCTGGATGCGCGCGACAGCGGGAGCGAACCGGCGCACTAAACCGTAGCCAACCCCGAAAGCCAGGGGGAGCGGAAGCAGAGCGAGCGGGAGCAGGGCGCCCAGTGCCACCAGGGCAGCAGTGCTCGCTATTCCGGCGCCCGCGAGCGCGGCTCCGGCTCCGACATACTCGTTACGCACCTTCCGGGTGTCGGCTGACAGGGCCACGTGGACGTAACCCGGCTCCAGCGGAACAACCGTGGCGGAGACGGTGGCCGCCCGCGAGAGCATGAAGGGGCGTTTCCCGCCCCCGAACGCCGCCGTCGATCGGCGGAACGCTGCCTGCATCCCACCGATTGGCTCCCAGGTGATACGGCCGGCCTGCTGACGCTGCACGCAGAGCAGCTCGTTCTTCTCGATCCAGCCAAGCAGCGCCTGTTCTACCGCGCCCGAAGTACCACGAACAACCCTTTGCGCCGCGATCTGGTCCGGGCCGGTCACCCGCTCGAACAAGCCCGCGGCTCCGACCTGACCCAGACGAGTACGCTCCTCCAGCATGGCCTGCTGGAGGTACTGGCCCGGGATCCCGACCTCGCGGCCCAGCGCCATCAGCTCGTCGGAGGTCAGGCTATCGCCCATGTCCCGCTCCGCGGTCTGCAGCTCTGCAGCGCGCTGAATGATCCGCTCCAGCGCGGCGCGATCGATCCGAGCGGGCGTACCCTCGCTCATGCTACTCCTGCTTGGCGGTCCGAGCGGCCTGCAGGCGGAGCTGGGACATCAGGGATGAAAGGTCGGATGCGGGCAATGCGGTGCCGGGTGCCTCGGCCGAGGCCTCGGTCCGCGGTGCCGCGGCGGCGGCCTGGGTCAGGAACGGGCGGAAGAGATCCATTGGGATGGGGAAGATCGTAGTCGAGTTATTTTCGGCGGCAATCTCGACCACAGTCTGGAGATAGCGGAGCTGAAGCGCCGTGGGCTCCTTCGCCAGGTTGCCGGCCGCCTGGGCCAGGGTTTCCGAAGCCTGGAGCTCGCCCTGCGCGGCGATCACTTTGGCCCGGCGTTCCCGCTCGGCTTCCGCTTGCCGCGCCATGGCCCGCTTCATCTGGTCGGGGAGGTCGACGTCCTTCACCTCGACCGCGGAGACCTCGATGCCCCAGGCGTCGGTGCGCTCGTCGATGATCTTCTTGAGCACCGCGTTGATCTTTTCGCGGTCGGACAAAAGTTCGTCCAGTTCCACCTCGCCCAGCACCGAGCGCAGCGTCGTCTGAGCCAGCTGGCTGGTGGCGTAGAGGTAGTCCTCGATGATGATGACGGCCCGTTCCGGGTCCGTCACCCGCATGTACAGGACGGCGTTCACCTTCACCGAGACGTTGTCCCGAGTGATCACATCCTGGGGCGGGATGTC
>DATBSM010000120.1:0-24011 GCA_036559785.1 Gemmatimonadales bacterium | reverse complement strand
CTGAACAGCGAGAGCCCGACACCACCGCCGACCAGAGCCGAGCTGGAGAACAGACTCGAGATTTCCGACGCCTGACCGGCGTCCAGAAAGATCACCGGTCGCACCCGGGCCCCAAAGGGGGTGATATCCACCTGCGCCGCCCAGAATGCCGGGGCCCGAAGCGTGCCGTACTCGAACCCCCGCACGGTGGCGAGCCCACCCAGACGAAAGAGGGTCTGGGGCATGGCCGGCTCGGTGCCCGCGCCGGCCTTGAGCCGGACGGTGGCACCCAGACCCGAGCCGATGTGGCGGCGGATGTCTCCAAAGAGCCTGGCTGTTGTGGTGCCGTCCCCGGCCAGCATGTCGGCTGTGAGGTTCCAACGGAAGGAGCCGACGCCGCGGAGCCGCGCCGACACGCCGGCGAATGTCCCCTCATCGACGGGTGGGTTTGGAGGGAAGAGGCCGGTTCCCCCAAGGAAGTCGTTCACCGCGGACTGCGCCACACGAGGGACGCTGGTCAATTGCTCCACGCGGCCGATCAGAATCATCGCCAGTCCTGCCCGGATCGGCATATTGAGGCTGACCGATCCACCGCCAGCGAGCGCATAGTCCCCGTTGTCATGGCCGGCGAGGAGACTGTTGAGGGTGTTGCCCACGCTGCGGCCGGGCGAGAATGGGTCCAGGTCGGCGATGTCGTAATAGCCGCTCAGCGCGAGTCGGCCACCCGCAACATCACCGAGTATCGTAAGCCTTCCGGTGATCCGGTCGTCGCTCACCCCATAGCGCAGCGTCCCGTAGACGTTGGCAGTGCGGGTGCCGGGGAGGCGCACCCGGTAGCCCGCTCCAAGCGACACACCTTGCACCCGGTTGTACTGAAGCAGGTCAGAGGGGCGCTCGTAGGCGATTCCGTGTGCGGTGCTGGTATCTGCTGAGGGGTCTTGCTGGGGAGATTGAAGGGCTAGTATGGCGACAACAGTTAGGAGGTTTGCGCCCATTTACTCCGGCCGTCTCGATGGAGCCCGTACGCCTTGAGGCGGCGCCATAGGGTGGTGCGGCTGATGCCCAGGGACCGGGCGGTTTCGGCAAGCTTCCAGCCGTGCGCGTCCAGCGTCTTGACGATAGCCTCTTTTTCCCGGGCCGCCAGCGTAGTCGCTCCGACGATACCAGGGATGAACATGGCCTCCCCCAGCTCGAGCCCACCGACCCGAAGCGGGCGCAGCCGTCCTCCTAGTGCCGCCAGCCGGGGCTGAAGATCGGGTGCCCCCTCGAACAGATCCATCCCGGCCAGCGCCTCGCGGGCAGGCTGGTTGGTATAGAGCAGCCGACCCTCGGCATCGAAGACCACGACGCCCTCGCTGAACCCATCGAGCAGCGCCTTGGCCAGCGGCGAGAAGACCGAGGGCATTGAGTTGATTGGGAGGGTGTCCGGCATAGTCAAGATACGCACTCTCACATCTGGTGGTTTCGACGGCTCCGTTATCTATGCAAGACGCCCAGCCCGCCCCAGGGTGCACACCGGCCGGCCGGCCGGGCCTCACTCCCCCACTGCTGCCTCCAGCGGGATGTCCCGGTGCTGCCGGCGCTCGGCCAGAATTACCAGAGCCAGCCCGGAGAAGATGGCCAACCCGGCTGCCGCGGCCCTGGCGGTCAGTTGTTCCCCCTGGAGCACCAGGGGGGCAACAGCCGCGGCAAAGAGCGGCTGCAGGTAGATGTATACCGCCACCATGTTGGAGGAGACCCGCCTCAACGCCCAGAGGTTGAGCAAGTAGGTCAGTATTGTCGGAAAGACGACAATGTAGGCAACCCAGAGCCACACGGTGCCACCGATCTCCGAAAGCTCCATTTGCCGAGCTTCGATCAACCCGAACGGGAGCACGCCGAAGGAAGCGAAGAACATGACGTAGAAACTGACGGTGATCGACCCGTACCGGCTGAGAACCGGCTTCGAATAGAGGAAGTAAGCCGCATAGCAGATCATCCCCAACACAATGAGCGCGTTCCCCAGCGCGACGTCGGGTGCGAGGGATATCCGGTCCGGGCCAATCAGGTAGATCGCTCCCATTCCCGCCAGCGCGATTCCCGCGAACTTGAGCAGCGACGGCGGCTCGCGACCGATGAGCACCGATCCGAGCACGGTAAAGACTGGTACGGTCGTCACCAGGATGGTGGCGTTGATTGCGGTGGTGTGCTTCAGTCCGTAGAGGAAGAGCGTCTGGTTGGCCGCAATGCCCAGCATTCCCAGGACAGCCAGCCGCAGCAGGTCCCGCCGATCCCGAACCCACTGGCCGCCGATAACTGTATTGAGGGCGAGGAGAACCACGGTGGCGCCGAGGACCCGGACCGTGACCAGAGCGCCGGCGGGAAAGTGGGGGAGCACAAAACGTCCCGCGATGGCCAGGCTGGCGAACAGGAGCTGGACCACCACCAGCGCCAGGTGGACTAGGGGCCGCATGGGTAAGGTGCGACGCCGCAGAAGCTACGCTACCGGCGCGGACGCCCGGGAGGCTTCCCCCCGCGGCGCGCGGGGTGCCCATGCTTACGGCCCCTTCGTCCGCCTCTGTCGCGGTAGGAGCCCGGAGGTTCCTCCCGTTCGGCTTTCGGTGGCCGTTGCAGCAGCGACTGCAAGTCTGGAATCGTGTCGGCCTGAATCGGTGGATGGGTGCCGCGCTGTACGGCAAATCGCAGGGGGCGATCGAGTGGCGGCAGTTCGTCCGGTCGCAGGCGCTTGGCCTGACCTTCCCTGAGACGCACCCGGGCCACCCCCACCCCGCCTTCGACTTCATAATCCAGCGGCACCGCGTCCCCCCGAAGATGCAGCCGGCCTGGCAATGCCTCCAGCGTTGCTCGCGTCTCGTCGTCTACCAGCTCACGGGGATCGAGCGAGATCCGGGTGCGAAGAAAATCTTCCCAGTTGGTCACACCCTCCAGCTGCGCCCTGATTCGGAGCCTGACCTCCGCGGGCGATATGGCGCGCAACGCTCCGCCCGAACGACGCCAGAGCTCATCCAGCTCCGCCAGGGTGTGGCGCAGTCGATTTTGATCGGGATGTACGGTCTCGCCGTCGATCAATGCCTGAGTCAGCACGTCTCGAGCGGCAGCCTGAAGCTCTGGGGGGATGTGATCCTCAATCGGCTCGACTTCGGTCTCCAGATCGAACCCGAAGTAGCTGCGCCTGCGCTCCACAATGAGCCGCTGATGCTTCCGGGGCCCACCGAGCACGATCTTCGGCGGACCCAGTGATGCATACTGCCGCACCAGATCGTACGACAAAGTGGTACCCTCTATGCCGGCGCGCGGCGTACCGAAGCGGTCCGCAAAGAAGCGCAGAGCGCCCGCCACGGCCCCCCAGCTGCCGGCCACGGATGATTTGGAAACCCGCGCCTCGTGCCCGTCCACCGTGCGTTCGTCTATGACAAGGTCGAAGGGCATGATCCGAGCAAGCAGGTCGGCCCACCGGCGCCGGACCTCCTTGGAGGCATAGGGAAGCTGTTTCGGCAGCGGCAGTTCCAGCGAACGATAGACCGAGGCTACGCCCAAGGCGGCGTCCTCGATGGCTTTGAGCAGCACCCCCCGGCGCTCAGCCCACTCGGCCAGCCCATCCTCGAACAGATGGCGCGGCAGTCCATAGACCTGGCCCAGATAGCCGTGCTGGTTTACCGCCTCGGCAAACAGGTTGTATGCCGTAAGGTGGTCGCTGCCGCTGACCAGCACCCCATGGAGGTCGCGCTCTTCTCGGGTCATCCGGTGGAGCGAGTCGATGTTGGAGCAGACTGCCACCATGGGGATGAGCTCGTCGTCGGCGTGCACCAGGAGCTCGCCCCAGGAACGCTCCACCGGTAGCGCCTCGACTTCCCTGCCATAGCTCGTAAGCCTGCCGTTTTCCACCAGACCGCGAGAAGTGAGCAGCTCGATCGCCCTCCGGTAGGCCGTTCGATCGAGCGGCACCGGCAGGTCGAGGTCACGAGCATCCACACCGATGGCGGCGCAGGTAATGGCCACCCGCTCAGCATCCCCCGCGAGCTGGAATTCTGGAGGCGTCGGGCGGAGCGAGGTGAAGTCGAGCTTCCGGTCGCTCAGGATCGTCACTTCGCCATTGGGCACCCGTCCGTGCACCCGTCCCGCCATCTGCAGTATCTCATTGGCGCCGAGATGGAGGCGATGGAGCACATTGCGCCCCCGGTCCACCACGTTGCCGTATCTGGCGTCGTAGATGACGACCGTGTCGAGACCTGGAACGTTGAGGGCCGATTGACCCGCGGCCGTCATCGCCAGCAGGAACGGGCGCTCCACCTCCCCCTCGAGAAAGGGACGGATTACCCGGATCGGCTCGCCGCCGTGATAGAAGGCGGTCGTCAGCCGAGGCCACTGGGCGCCAAGGCCGGCCGCCAGCTTCTCGACTTCAGCCCGGGTTGGCACGAAGACGGCCACTCCCCTCTTCTCCTTGATCAAGCGGCGCACGTACCGCTCGTTGAGAAACTCCTCCGGCTGCTGAGGGAGGACCTCAACCTTCGCCTTGAGTTTTGGATCGAACGCCTGAGTCGCCAGAACCTCGGAACTGTTGAGATACTGCTGATAAAAAGCGGGATCCACCGTCGCGCTCAACCAGATGAACCGGCTGCGGGCGCGCTTCCCGAGAGCCAGGCACAGCTCCAGCTCGGCCGAGGTCTGATGAATCTCATCCACGATAATGGTGTCGCGGGAGGTGATGAGATCGTCCTGGAACCAGCGGCGGGCGATGCCTGTGGTCACGATCACCACATTCCAGCTGGGAGTCTCCGGCGTCGCCTCACGTTCCCGGTTGACCACTCCCACGGCGAGCGGCTCCCGCAGGATCGACTCGGCGATGGGGCGGATGCCCAGCGTCTTCCCCGTGCCAGTGCCTGCCACGATCCCGAACGCCTTGCCCTCGGCGGCCCACTCTCTCAGCTCGTCGCCGTGCTCTCGCTCCAGGAGGGTCTCGACATGCGTGCGTAGCGCCAGCTCGATCGTTTCGCACGCAGCCCGGGTGGGCGCAATGACAATGATCCGGCCTTTCGGATGAGGAGCATGGCGGTAGGCGTCGGGATCGGGCGGAAGGTGATGGTCGCGGGAGGGGTGCATCCTGGAAACTAGCCATGAGCTCTGGGCTATGGGCTATGGGCTGCTCCGTGAACCGATTTTGCCCATAGCCCATGACCCATAGCCAATAGCCTCCTTAGAACCCCGGCTGCAGCTCGAACTGCCACACCCACCCTTTGCCGGGCCGGTCAAATGGCCGCACCAAGTCCACTTCTGCCACGGCAAAGCCGAGCAAGTTGATCCGGAGGCCGGCGCCCGCGCTGAAGACCGGATCGCGAGTGCCGGAGCCGCCGATCGACGGTTGGTGAGCGTTGTCCCAGGCAAGACCCGCATCGCCGAAAACTGTGAACTCGATCGGGAACGCGCCGTAATAGCCAGAACCGATGCCGAGCGCACCAAACAACGGGAAGCGAAGCTCGGCGTTGCCCACCACGACACGGCTCCCGAGCAACTGGTCGAACACAGGGCAGGAATTGGGATCACCCGGCGGTGGATGGCACTCCGAGGCGCCGAACGAGCCATAACTGTAGCCGCGCACCAGTCCTGCCTGGCCGAGAAACAGCGGCTGCAAGCGCGGATCTTCACTGTCCCTGGCATAGCGGCCATAGTGGACCAGCCGGGTGGCGAAGGTGAAGCGCCGAACCGGCATGAAATAGCGGCGGAAGTCAGCCAACACACTCACATAACCCAAGGCTCCGACCGTCGGGGAGACCTCGAACCGGTAGCGCTGCCCCAGAATCGGGCTGGTCGCCCCAAAGAACGAGTTGTCGTAGACCAGGGCCGCGCTCCCGATCCCGAGGCCGAGAGACCCCGGCGTCGGCAGGTCTGTCTTTTCCTCCAGCACCTGCTCCCCTGTCGTCAGCGAGAATCCATTGGTTCGGAGCTCCCGGTCGAAGGAGATGTTGCTGTACCCGGCCTGCACTTCCACCCGCTGGACCTCGTTGAACGGATAGGACACGATTCCGGCAACGTCCCGGTTGGTCTGACGCACGAGCAGTTGCTGCTCGATGAAGGTCGGCACCCCATTAACGTCTGCCACCCCCTGAGCGAACCCTCCAGTGAGATAGGGGACCTGCTGAACGGTTCCTCCCCAGTTCAATCGATGGCTCCGATTCTGGTAACCCACCACAGCGGTGACATCCTTCAGGCTTCCGTTGACTTGAAGCGCAGTCACCAGATTGTGATTCCCCAGAATGTCATCGAAGTAGAGGGCGGCCCCACCGCCCACGAAGGTGCCGAACTGATTGCTCCCGGCACTCAACGTGGGGCTCCCTACGTAGGTGAGAGCCAGCCCGCTTCGGTAAGGCTGAACGGGAAATGCCGAATCCTGCGGCAAGCCGAGGTCGGCGTCCCTCTGAAGCGTTACGAGCAGGGCATTGCGACGCTCGATCGGTGGCAGCAAGCCGGCGCGGCTGGTGGCCGTGTCCGGAGCAAAGGGGCGGCCGGCCAGCACCTCCGGCGAGTCGATGGAATAGAGCTCGTAACCATTGGCGCGAAAGACGCTGTATACCAGCCGTCCGGAACCCTGGGCCACGGAGAGGGCCGGGCTCGTCTCGGTTATGCCGCTGACACCGGTGTACAGGTCGGTGACCTGGGCGATCGGACCACCGGCCAGATCGACCCGGTACACATTGGAGACCCCATGAGGATCGGCGACGAAGAAGAGGCTGGCGCCGTCGGGAGACCACTGCGGGTTGATGTGTCGCGCACCTTCGAACCCCGGCAGCTGGGCAATCTGGCCGGTGGCGGCGTCGATCAGTCCGATAGCGTAGTGACCGATCTTGAGGAGTTGCAGGTCGGTGGTAAAGCGGTCGGTTGCAAAGGCGAGCGTGCGCCCATCGGGCGACCAGGCCGGCTGCAGGTCGGCAAAGGCATCGTTCGTCAGCCGATTCAGCTTATTGGATTCGAGATCGTAGACGAAGAGGTCGGACAGACCGCCCACCAGGCCGGCAAAGGCGATGCTCCGGCCATCGGGCGACCAGCTCGGGTTAAAGACCTCGTCCAGGCTGGGGAGGCGAACATCTCGCTCGATCTTCTCCCGTCCGACGTTGTAGAGACTGAGTACCGGTTGCCCCCCTGAAATCCCGGCGAAGGCGAAGCGGGCACCGTCCGGGCTCCAGCTGCCTGCCGACTGGATGAATTGCAGGCTCTGGTAATGTGGATCCACGGCCGTCTTCGTGATCTGCCGTTTTACCTTACCGGTGCGAGCGTCGGCCAGAAACATATCGATGGAGAAAAGCCCCCGATCTGAGAGGAACATCACCAGGTTGCCGTCGGGACTGAGGGCGGGAGAGACGTTGTAGCGGCCCTCGTTCCCGTTGCCGGCGATGAGTGCGGGCCCGAAGGTCTCCGGTGGCTCGGTGGTGGTCTTCAGTGGATCGTACGTCGCGTGCGTTTCCGCATGCCAGCGGGCGACCAGCGAATCCGGATTGGCTTTTAGTACCCCGGCAATGGCGGCTCCCACGTCGCGCCGGCGCCCCCCGCCTCGGAGCAGTTGACCGATGACCTGATCTCCCCAATGGCCGGCGAGCCAGGCCAGAAAAGCATGCCCGTACCGATAGGGGAAATAGCGGGGATCTTCCAGCTGAGTAAATGAGGGAAGCGTGTCACGTCCGGTATCCGCCAGGGCACCCCGCATCCACATGGCGGTTTGCGGAGCCGTGGGACCGATCGAGAGATACTCGGCCATTCCCTCGATGAACCAGAGCGGAAGCTGAGTCGCGCTCGGCAGCGCGCCGCGGCTGCCGAGTTTGCCGTTGCCGGTGATGTCGTATTGAAACGCGTGCACCAGCTCGTGCCCGATGACGTGGTCCAGGTCGCCCAGCGTTCCGCCGGTCGGGAGCACGATCCGGCGCCGGAGAGCCTCGGTCACTCCGCCGGTGCCCTCACCGATGCTTCCTCCTACGGCGTTCGTCTGCTGGAACTCGGGCGCGCTGCCATAGAGGATCAGCGGCTGTCGGCCGGACAGGTCATGGTCGAGGACACTGGACAGGCGGGCGTACCACCGCTCCGCCATTCGAGCCGCGTGTCCTGCCGCGGCTTCCTCACGGGGATAGAAATAGATGTCAAAGTGCTCGGTCTTCAGCACCCGGAAGTCGAAGCTCTCGTATTGGACTTTGTTGCGGCCGAAGTACTGGGCGTGGACGGGAGGCGCCAGGGCTGTGAATGCCAGCGCGACGAGCCAGACGGGGCCATGACGGCCGCAGCGGGGGATCAACATATACCTCTCCAACGAGGATGCCCTTCCTGGACCGACCGTCGCCGTGACCTATCACACACGACGTTGCCGGAAACACCGAATCCCCGCTATCGGGGATTCGGTAAGCTACCACTCTGAACTCAGGCACCGACGACAGAACAAGTCACTCAACGCTGTAGAACCGGCCATCGCGCTCGTACACCACGACCTCGTGACCCCGCTGATGGTCCCAGCCGGCCTGGTCGTAGTACCGGCCGTCGATGTAGTAGACAACCACCTCCCGATACCCATGTCGTTTCCAGTGTTTCCCGCGGCCGTGACGAAAGTGCTCGACTCGCACCACTCGCGGAGCGTGGCGCCGGACGACCACGCGACGCACCGGAGGACGGTAGCTGGAGTATCCTCTGTCTACCGTCACTCGCCCGGCAACCGGACCGCCGCGAACCGCAACGTCTGCCGAAACGCGTTGAGCGTGAAGCGGGGCTGTCATCAACGCCAGACCTGCTACCAACGACCATGCACGAGTGCTGGTCTTCATATAGGCCTCGACTGGTGGACGGGGAACCGCACCAGCCAGGAAATGCGAGGGGCGTGCCAGCATCTAAGTAGTTGCTAGACATGACGGAACAAGAGGGTGGATGGCCAAATCGTCTCTGGATGGAGACGAGAGGATAGGATGGAGTTAGCGACCCGAATACATGCCGTAGCACCGAGAACTCGGGTTCCGCAGACCTGGGACGCCCTCCTTTCCTGCAACAGTGCCAGCAACACCCGACTTGACACTTAGGAATGCGGGTTTCATACTAGGGGCCTCAACGTACGGCAAAGCTATTCAGCGCGCTGAGCTACCCGCCTTGCGGGACTGCGTGAGCGAGTTATCAGTCTCCTACGCTGCTCCTGTCCGAGCTTACCCTTCGCCAACGTCGAGCGAACCATGTGGCGCGAGATTCTCTCCTTCTTCAACAAAACGGATACGGAGGCGGTTATGGCAGGTGAATTCAGCATGGGTGAGTCGCTGGTCGGGGAAGGCAACGAGATTGCCCACATTGACCTGATCCTCGGCCCCAAGTCAGGGCCTGCCGGTCTCGCGTTTACTCAGGCGCTGTCGCACAATTCTGATGGGTTCTCAACCCTGCTCGCGGTCGTCACGCCCAATCTTCCTGCCAAGCCGGACACCCTGCTCTTCAATAAGGTCACGATCAAGGGCGCCAAGCAGGCGGTGCAGATGTTTGGGCCGGCTCAGGCGGCGGTGGCGCGCGCGGTGATGGACAGCGTCGCGTCGGGAGTCATCGACAAGAGCAAGGCCAACGACCTCTGTATCCTCGTTGGGGTGTTCATCCACTGGCAGGCTGAGAACGACAAGAAGATCTACGACTATAACTATCAGGCTACCAAGGAATCGATTCAGCGGGCTGTCCAGGGCAAGCCGACCATCGATGAGGTGCTGCAGAAGTACAAGGCAGCCCGGCATCCGTTTGCCAGCGGCGCAGAGGGCTGATCGTACAGTCCCGTTAATCAGAGATCCGACGAGGGGCGGCCCAAAGCTGGGGCGCCCCTCGTCTTTTAGAGACTATCGTCCGGAAAGACGGCTCCCCTGATGCGTAAGCTTCTGCTTCAACTCGACAGCTCGCGGCTGCCGAGCGTGTTCGATCAAATCGTGGCTTACGATGCCGGGGCCGATGTCGTGATGAGCTATGGCGGGGTGACCGAAAGCGATGTCCGCGATCTCGTTCACGGCTGCATCTTCACCCGCGGACCAAAGGATCTGCACAGCACCGCCGTGTGGATCGGCGGGAGCAACATGTCCGCCGGCGAGCAGCTCCTGGCCATGGCGCAGGACGCGCTGATCAGCGAGCTGAGCGTTTCCATCATGCTGGACTCCAACGGCTCGAACACTACGGCAGTGGCCGCTGTGGTGAAGATCGAGGAGACCGTCGGTGATCTTCGGGGGAAGAAAGCAGTCATCCTCGCGGGGACCGGGCCGGTGGGACAGCGTGCGGCAGGCCTTCTGGCACATGACGGCGCCCACGTCACCATCACCTCCCGCAAGCCGGAGCAGGGTGAGAAAGCGCGCCAGTTCATCAGCGCGCGATTCAACGTCCACGTGGAGGCCGTCACCCTCGCCGATCCATCGAAGCTTCCCGAGATCCTCGACGGGGCCGAGATCCTGCTCAACTCCGGACCAGCCGGCGTGCAGATGGTGCCGAAGTCGGCATGGACCTCGGTGAAGACACTCGAGGTCGCGGTGGACTTGAATGCGGTCCCCCCCCTGGGAATCGAGGGCGTTGACGTCAACGACGCGGGCGTGAGGCGGAACGGCGTCATCGTCTTCGGCGCCTTCGGGATCGGCAACTTCAAGACCAAACTGCATAAGGCCTGCGTAGCCAGGCTCTTCACCCGGAACGACCTGGTCCTGGACGCGGAGTCGATCGCGGAGATCGCTCGAGAGCTGGTCAAGAAGAAGAAGTCCTAGACCGTGACTGACACCGGGCAGGAGCACCTGCTGATTGCGGGTGTGGCCGTCCGAGCTCTGGCGGTTTCGGCGGCACGCGCGGGCTACAAAGTGACGGCGGTAGACGCCTTCGGCGATCTCGATCTCTGCCGGGTGGCCATGGTGATTCCGCTGCGGGCCGAGGACGGGACCGGGTACAGTCCGCTGACAGCGATCCGGGCCGCGAGAGCGGTGCCCGCGCAGCTGGTCGCGTACACCTCCAACTTCGAGAATTATCCCGAAGCCGTCGCCCGGCTGGCCGACCATCGGCGCTTGTTGGGCAATCCGCCCGCCGTGCTGACCCGAGTCCGGAATCCCTTCGAGCTCATGCGTGCGTTACGCCGCCGCGGATTTGCCACTCCAGGAACGCGCGCCACGGCGCCGGCGTCCCAGCGTGCGGCCGGCTTCTGGCTGCTCAAGCCCCGCCGTTCGGGCGGAGGCCACGGGACCCGGATCTGGCGCAGAGGCGAGTCGGTGCCGAGGACCCATTACCTCCAAGAGCGGATCGCTGGTACTACGGGGTCGGTCGTGTTTGCCGCCGACGGTAGGCGGGCCGTCACCCTCGGACTCACCCGCCAGCTGGTGGGCGATGGGCGCTTGGGAGCGCGCGGCTTCCGCTACTGTGGGAGTCTGCTCGGTCATCCCGCCGGGCTCTTCCGCCGGGGAGAAGAGCTCCTCGAGACTGCGCGGGCGATCGTGGCCGGGCTGACGGCTGAATTCGGCCTGGTCGGCCTCAACGGCATCGACTTCGTCGCCCGGAATGGCGTCCCCTACCCGATTGAGGTCAATCCCCGGTATTCGGCGTCCATGGAGCTGCTCGAACGAGCTCACGGCCTGTCCATGTTCGAAACTCACATCCAAGCCTTCGCCGGAACCTTGCCTGCAGCTCCAGCTCCGAGCGCGAGTATCGAAGGAAAGGCAATCGCCTTTGCCCGGCGGGATGTGATTATGGGCGATACCCAAGCCTGGATCGATCACGGCTCCTTTGCGGACATACCGCGCCCGGGCGAACGGATCCGCCGCGGCCATCCCATTTGCACCGTGTTCGCGAGGGGGAGAAACCCGGAGAGCTGCCTCCGGTTGCTGCAGAGACGAGCCGCCTCGGTTTACCGCCGAGTCGGGGCCGTGACGAGGGGAGCCGCATGAGCGCCGCCCACCAGGTGGAGCACGTGACCTGTCTCGGCTGCGGCTGCGGATGTGACGACATCAACGTGACGGTGATGGACGACCGGATCGTGGATGCCATTCCCGCGTGCCCAGTGGGACGAGCGTGGTTCGGGGACGGCTCGGTGCCCTGGGAGGTGCTGCAAGGGGGCAAGCGTGCGACCCTCGAACACGCTTTGACCGAGGCAGCCTCCATTCTTACGAAACCCCGGGGGAGCCTCCTGGTATATCTGGGACCTGACCTCACCTCGCAGGCGCAGCGTGCGGCGGTAGCCCTAACCGATTTCCTGGGTGCCGCGGTGGACAGCGCAACCTCGGATGCGGCGGCAGAAGGGCTCCTTGCTGCTCAGCGCCGCGGCCGCGCCACGGCGACGTTGGGTGAGATCCGGAACCGCGGCGATGTGCTGCTGTTCTGGGGTGTCGATCCCAATCGGCGTTATCCCCGGTACCTCTCCCGCTACGCGCTCGAGCCAGCGGGCACACAGATCCCGAACGGTCGCGCCGGCAGGTTCGTGATCGCGGTGAACATCGGAGCCGACAAAGGACCGGCGGAAGCCGATCTCACCATTACGCTGGAGCCGTCGGAAGAGATCGCCGCGCTTTCGCTCATGCGGGCTGCGGTGTTGGATCATCCCGCCCGTGACCAATCGCCCAACCTCGTCAGCGCTATCGGTCTGATCGGCCGGCTCACCAGCGCCCGCTATGCGGTCCTGGTACATGACGCGGAGCCAACAGAGTTGCCCCGGAATCCACTCAGAGTGGAGGGTCTGATCGCGCTGGCCCAGGCGCTCAACGGCCCAACTCGAGCCGCCCTCAGCAGCCTGCGAGGGGGAGGAAACCGGCCCGGAGCGGAATCGGTGCTGACCTGGCAGACTGGCTACCCCTTCGCTGTGGACCATTCGAGAGGATACCCCCGATACATGCCGGGGGATCGCGGTCTCGACCGGTTGGTCAGAGGTGCCTTTACCGCTGCCCTGGTGGTAGGCTCGCCCGCTCTGGCCGGAGAAGCGGCTGCGGCTCTGGGCGGGATCGAGACAGTCGCGATTGGCCCCGGGGCAAGCCGGGCACCCTTCACCACGAGAGTGGCGATCGACACCGGCACCGCCGGTATCCACGAAGGCGGTACCGCCTACCGCATGGATGAAGTCCCGCTCTCGTTACGGCCTCCGCTGACCGGTCAGCGATCGACGGTGCAGACCCTTGAGGCGCTCATGGACGCGGTGCGGACCAAGCGCCCAGGAAGGAGCGCATGACGGTCCGGCTTCGCATCGTCGGTGGGACGGTACACGACCCGGCCAACGGGATCGACGGAGAAGTCCGTGACATCTGCATCGAGGATGGTCACATCGTTGCCAGCGTGCCCGATGGCGCGCCCACGATCGACGCCCGGGGCATGGTCGTGATGGCGGGAGGGGTGGACATACACTCCCACCTGGCCAGCTCCAGCTGCAATCATGCGCGCCGGTTGTTGCCGGAGGAGCATTCGGCCGAACCAGTGACCGCCCCCGCCCTTGTCGATGGAGACTACCTGCCCCGCTCAGGCACCGGAGGCACCGTCCCCACGACCTTTACCTCCGGCTACCGCTACGCCGGTCTGGGCTACACCACTGTCTTCGACGCCGCGGTGGCTCCGGCCATGGCGCGGCACAGCCATGCCGAGCTGGAAGACACGCCCTGCGTGGATGGCGGTTTCTTCGCGTTGATGGGGAACGATGAGTACCTGTTGCGGCAGATTGCGGCGGGCGAGCGGGAGAGGGCTCGCGACTACGCGGCCTGGCTTCTGGGCTCGACCGGGGCTTACGCCATCAAGATCGTGAATCCGGGCGGGATCGAGGCCTGGAAGTCGGGCCAGCGGAATCTCAATGGGCTGGACGAGGTCCTCACCACGCACGGCGTCAGCCCACGCGCCATCCTGGAGACGCTTGCCGACGCGGCCAACCAGCTGCGGCTCCCTCATCCGGTCCACATACACTGCAACAATCTCGGTCAGCCGGGCAACGTGGCGGTCACGCTTGCCAGCATGCAGGCACTGGCCGGCCGGCGCGCGCATTTCACCCATGTCCAGTTCCACTCCTATGGCGGGCCTGGCTGGAGCTCGGGAGCGGCGCCGATCATCGAGTACGTCAACACCCATCCGGAGCTGAGCATCGATGTTGGCCAGGTGATGTTCGGACCGGCCACGACGATCACGGCAGATGGACCGGTTGAGTATCTGCTCCACAAGAGCAGCGGCCGCAAATGGGTCAACATCGACATCGAGCTGGAGAGTGGCTGTGGTATCGTGCCCCTGCTCTACAAGGACAAGGCCGCGGTAACCGCGTTGCAATGGGCAATCGGGCTCGAGCTCTTCTTGCTGAGCCGGGATCCCTGGAGGGTAGTGCTCTCGACCGATCACCCCAACGGCGGCTCGTTCCTCTCCTACCCAGCTTTGATCCAGCTTTTGATGGATAGGAGCGTCCGGGATGAGAAACTGAAGCAGGCCAACCCCAAGCTGCTCGCGGGGTCCGCCCTGGCGGATGGGCTCACCCGTGAGTACACCCTGAACGAAATCGCGATCATTACCCGGGCAGGCCCAGCCCGGCTACTGGGTCTCCGCCAGAAGGGTCACCTGGGGCCGGGAGCGGATGCCGATGTAACCGTGTATGCCAGGAACGCCGACATCGCGCAGATGTTCTCCACTCCGCGTTACGTGATCAAAGGGGGGAGCCTGGTGGTTGAGGAGGGCCAGCTGCGGCGCGCCCCAGCCGGTCGCCGGCTGCATGTCCGGCCAGGGTACGACGATGCGCTGCTGCCGGACCTGAAGCGTTACTTCGATGCGTATTCGACCGTCGCTTTTGAGAACTACCCGGTGCAAGGAGTACCTGATGATCCCCTGCCGTTGAGCCCATGAAAATCCGCGGCGTCTTCATCGAGGACACCTTCGCCGAAGCTTTCACCATGCGGGTAGCGCGGATCATCATTACTGCGCGCAGCGCCCGTTGGGTGCGTGCCGCGGCGCTCAAGCTGACCGGGTTCGCCACTTCGGTGATCGGGTGCAAGGTCGAGGCCGGCATCGAACGGGAGCTGTCCGCAAAGGAGACTCCCGACGGACGACCCGGCGTGAGCGTTCTGATGATGACCATGGGTAAGGACGATCTCGGGAAACGCCTGATCGAACGCGTAGGGCAGACCGTGCTCACCTGCCCGACCACCGCATGCTACGATGGGCTGCCCGACGCGCCGGACCGGGTGGGCGTGGGGTCCGCGCTGCGGTTTTTTGGCGACGGCTTCCAGATAAGCAAGGTCATCGCTGGACAGCGTTTCTGGCGGATTCCGGTCATGGAAGGAGAGTTTCTGGTGCAGGAGAAGTTCGGGATGCTCAAGGGGGTGGGCGGCGGCAACTTCCTCATCCTGGCCCGAAGCGCGGATGCCGCGCTCGAGGCCGCCGAGGCTGCGGCCGATTCGATGGCTTCGCGGGTGGGGATTGTCCTTCCCTTCCCCGGTGGCGTGGTTCGGAGCGGCAGCAAGGTCGGCGCGCGCCGGATCAAGTCCATGATCGCCTCCACCAACGACGCCTTCTGCCCAACTCTTCGCGCGGTTACCGTGAGCGCATTGCCTGAAGGCGTGAACTCAGTGCTCGAGATCGTGATCAACGGAGTGGATACGAATACGATCGCCTCGGCCATGAAGACCGGTATCGATGCCGCCTGCCGGGATGGGGTGGTGGCTATCAGCGCCGGGAACTACGGCGGCAAGCTGGGCCCTCATCATTTCTACCTTCGGAAGATCATGAGCGGAGCCTCGGGGTGAGTGGCATTGTCGCCAAGCTGAAGGAACCTCTCGGGCAACGGGTGGATCTGTCCGAGGTGCTGGCCGGCTCCTGGGCTACCCTCTCAGCTAGAGAGCTAGCCGGACGTCCGGTGTATCTGGAGCGCGACGGCGCCGCGCGCCTCGGCGACCTCTTCGAGCTGGACGGCCGGCCCGAGGGCAGCATCCGTTTTGTAGGCCAGCTCGATCAGGCCGACCGACTGGGCGCAGCCCTGAGCGAGGGTGAGGTGTTCGTCGATGGCTGCGTGGGTCGTGAGGCCGGCCTCGCCCAGGCGGGCGGAAGGCTCGACATCCATGGCGATGCTGGCCCCCGCGCCGGCGCTGCCCCACCCGGGTTCAAACGCGGAATGACCGGAGGCGAGCTGATCGTGCGCGGGTCAGCCGGGACCGAAGCCGGCGCCGCGATGCGGCGAGGCCTCCTCGTGATCCTCCGTGCCGCTGGCGACAGGACTGGGCTGGGGATGATCGCCGGAACCATCGTCGTATTCGGCGCGGTCGGGGACGATACGGGCCTCTGGTCCAAACGAGGCTCAGTAGTGGCTTTGGGTCGGATCACCCCCGCACCGACGTATTTCTATGCCTGCACCTGCCAGCCAACCTATTTGCGGCTGCTGCTCACCCGGTTGCGCTCCAGCTATGGCCTGCCAGTTCGGCCACGACACCTCAACGGCCTCTATCGCCGCTACAGCGGCGACATGGCCGAGTTAGGCAAGGGAGAGATCCTCGCATGGACAAGCAAGTGACCTCACTCCGGATGAACGAGGCCGCAGCCGAAATCGCCGACAGCATGGCGGATCAGGCGGAGCTCCTTCGGGTGAAGACCTTCAGACTCCCGAGCGGGGCACGGGTAATCGATGCCGGAGTTGAGGTCGATGGCGGGATCGAGGCCGGACTGGCACTGGCGGAGATCTGCATGGGCGGGCTCGGCAACGTAAGCTTTACTCCGCTTCAAATCGGCGGGCGATCACATGCCGGGTTGATCGTCTGGACCGACCACCCGGCTGTGGCGTGCATGGCCTCTCAGTACGCCGGCTGGGCCATTTCGGTCGGGAAATTCTTCGCGATGGGCTCGGGCCCCTTGCGGGCGCACGCCAGGGTAGAACGCGAGCTGTTCGAGAAACTGGGATATGAGGAGCAGGCGGATGAGGGGGTGCTGGTTCTCGAGACTCGCTCACTTCCGACCGATGAGGTCGTAGCCTGGGTGGCGGAGAAAGGACGCCTCCAGCCGCTCCAGCTCACCTTTGTGGTTGCACCGACGGCAAGCATTGCCGGCGGGGTCCAGATCTCGGCCCGGATCGTGGAGACCGGCCTTCACAAGATGGAGACCCTTGGATTCGACGTGACGCGCGTCGTGAGCGCCATGGGCACCGCACCCCTCCCACCGGTTGCCAAGAACGATCTCCGGGCCATCGGCCGCACCAATGACTGTATCCTCTACGGCGGCCAGGCCCGCTACACCATCAAAGCCGCCGACGCCGAGCTGGAGAAGCTGGCCGAACAGGTGCCCGCTTCCGCCTCACGGGACTATGGCACACCATTCTACGAGATCTTCC
The DNA here is from genome assembly GCA_036559785.1 of Gemmatimonadales bacterium. Classification (GTDB taxonomy): domain Bacteria; phylum Gemmatimonadota; class Gemmatimonadetes; order Gemmatimonadales; family GWC2-71-9; genus CAVVWJ01. The sequence goes on along the minus strand of DATBSM010000120.1, from coordinate 6,760 downwards.
AGCGGTACGGGGGAGACTTCTACAAGATCGATCCGTTGTTGTTCAGCCCCGCCGAGGTGTGGCTTACTAGCACCGAAAGCGGCCGGACGTTTCACGCCGGGCGTTTGAATCCCGAGGTGCTCGAAGCCTCGCTCTACACCTAACCAGGAGCTTTCCATGCGTCGCTCGAGTTGGCTGTTTGTGGCCGCCTCCATCGTTGGCCTCGCCTGCAACAAAGGCGGTGACAAAGCCGCGGACACGCCAGGAGCGGACACGGCCACCGCCGCGGCACCCACGGGTCCGGCGGCAATCGTGACCGTCATCTACAACACGCCCAAGGACCCGGCGGCATTCGAGAAGTACTACGCTGAGACCCATGTTCCCCTGGTTGTGGCCAACCAGAATGAGATCGGGTTCAAACGGGCTGACCTGACCAAGTTCGAGTCTACCCTCGACGGCAAGAAGCCGACGTTCTACCGTCAGGCCGAGCTCTACTTCGATTCCATGGACGACCTGCAGAAGGGCGTAGCTACCCCGGGATTCAAGAAGGTGGCGGATGACCTGAACAACTTCGCCTCCGGCGGGCTCATCGGAATGGTGGCGACCACCACCAACGACCATAGTGTCGGCGCAGACCAGCCGGGGGCCCTCGTGACCGTGATCTACAAGGCCCCCAAGGACACCGCTGCTTTCGAGAAGTACTACGCCGAGAAGCACATACCGCTCGTCGTGGCGGCCCAACAGCAGATCGGCTTCACCCGGGCCGAGCTCACCCGATTCAACTCAAACCTCGACGGATCCAAGCCCGCCCGCTACCGCCAGGCCGAGCTGTATTTCCCATCGATGGACGCGGCCAAGAAAGGCATAGCGACGCCGGCGTTCAAGAAGGTCGGAGACGACCTGGGCAATTTTGCCAGCGGTGGACTCGACGCTCTGATTGGGGTGGAGACCAAATAGCTTGAAAATCGCCGTCCTCGCCGCCCGGACCGGCTGGCACACCAAGGAGCTGGAGAGGGCGGCGGCCGAACGGGGGCATCAAGCCGTGGTGCTTCCGTACGAGGGCATGGTTGCCAGTATCGGGCCGGGCCCTGGCCTTCGCAGTCGCGACACCGAGCTCGACGAGGTGGATGCGGTCCTGGCTCGCATCATCCCCTCAGGCTCGCTGGAGCAGATCATCTTCCGGGTGGATGCCCTGCACCGCCTGGAGGACCGCGGAGTGCGGGTGATGAACTCGCCGCGGGCCATCGAGCGTACAGTCGACAAGTTTTGGACCTCGGCCCTGCTGGAGCAATGCGGCGTTCCCACGCCGGAAACCGTTGTCTGCGACGACCCGGAGGAGGCTATGGTTGCTTTTCGGGCCCTCGGCGATGTCATAGTCAAGCCGCTGTTCGGGTCGATGGGACTGGGAATGGTCCGAGTGAGCGAGGAGGAGATGGCGTTTCGCGTCTTTCGCACCATCGAGCAGATCCGGGGCGTGTACTACCTGCAACGGACCATCAGCCACGGGGGGGTCGACGTTCGAGCATTCGTCATCGGCGGTCGGGTGATGGGCGCGATCGAGCGCCGGTCCACGGGATGGCGGACCAACCTGGCACGGGGAGGCACCGCTCGCGGCGTTGTGTTGCCCGAGGCGTGGACGGCCCTGGCTGTGCGGGCTGCCGCTGCCGTGGGCGCGGATTACGCCGGAGTAGATCTTTTGGCAGACGGCGATGGCAAGGTCTATGTACTGGAGGTGAACGGGATCCCCGGCTGGAAAGGATTGCAAGAGGCAACCAGTATCGACGTCGCCGGCAAGCTGATCGACTTTCTCGCCCGTCAGGCCGGGTGACGACGCCGGCCGATGTAGCGGCCGCAGGTCAGCTCGCATGTCTGCTGGAGGTGAGCGCCCCAAAGCCCGGGAATGTCTCCCCGGAGCATCACTTTCATGACACTCGGTACGAGGACTTCCTGGCCAGCGCCGTGGCCATCGGACCGGCGCTAGCGGACGCCGCGAAGCACCCGTTGGGGACGACCATCCGGACTGCGGTGGAGGCCACACGGCGCTGGACCAGGTCCAACACCAACCTGGGGATTGTGCTCCTGCTCGCACCCCTGGCGCGGGCCGCGCTGCGATCCGGGGGCAGCCTGCGCGAACGGCTGACACGGGTGTTGGCAGAGACCACCGTCGCGGACGCGGCCCAGATGTACGCGGCCATCCGACACGCCGGTCCGGGGGGGCTGGGAGCGAGCTCGGCGGAGGACGTGTCGGATACTCCGACCGTCACATTGCGGGAAGCGATGGCCCTCGCGGCCGATAGAGACGCCGTTGCCCGGGAATACGTCACCGACTTTGCCCTCACTTTCGACGTCGGGGTCCCGGCCATTCGGCAAAGCCGGCAGGAGAGGCTCGGGTGGACCGAGGCCGCGGTCGAGGCATACCTGACGCTGCTGGCTTCGACCCCGGACACTCACATCGCGCGCAAGCTGGGGACAACAGAAGCCGAGGCCGTATCCCGCCGTGCTATGGAGGCCCGGGCGGCCGGCGGCACCCGGTCGGCCGCAGGGCTGAAGGCCCTGGCTGCGCTCGATGCCGAGCTGCGAGATCCACGGAATCGTCGGAACCCCGGCACGACCGCCGACCTGACCTGCGCCGCGTTGTTCGTCGTTATACTTGAGGGCGGATGGGATCGCTGAGGAGAACTGCCGTGCAGAGCAATTTCAGGGTCCAGGTCAGCAAGGACTATCTAGTCTTTGCCTCGGCTCATTTTATCACCTTCCGCGGGCACCAGTGCGAGACGCTCCACGGCCACAATTACCGTGTCGGTGTGGCGGTCGAGGGCGCGGTCGACTCCGAATGCCTCTTCGTGCTCGATTTCAGCGTGCTGAAGCAGATTGTCCGTAAGCTGGTCGACACCATCGATCACAAGGTCCTCCTGCCCACACTCAATCCCAAGCTCGCCTTCCGCGAGGAGGGCGATCGGCTGGCGGTCGATTACTTCGGCGAGCCGGCCTATGTGTTTCCCCGACGCGACTGCGCCCTGCTTCCGATCCCAAACAGCACGGCGGAAATGCTGGCCCAGTATCTGGGAATGCAGGTGCGGCGGGAGCTCGCGGCGGGTGGGTACAGCCACCTGACCCTGTTGGAGCTGGAGGTGGAGGAGAATTACGGCCAGTCCGCTACTTACCGCGAGGCGCTCGTTTCCGACTGATCGTTCCAGGATGCAGGCGCGGCGAGCTCGGACAGGTCGGATGCGGATATCCTCCCTGTGTGCAGGGCGCTGGCAACGAGGGCGCCATCGCACCCCACATCCCGCATCCGCTCGAGGTCCCGCCGGGTGAGTACACCACCTCCGGCCAGGAGTCGGACGCGGGGGAACCGTCGCCGCAGCGTCTCCAGCAGTCCGATGTCCACTCCACATCCAGTACCGATTCGACCGAGGTCCAGCAGCAGCAGCGTCGCGACGCCTGCCGCGGCGGCCTGGGTGGCCAGGCTCACGGCGTCCGGACCCGCACCACTGACGTCCTGCATGGCGGGATGAAGTACCGGGTTGCCCAGCCTGAGGTCGAGGCTGAACACCAAGCGGGATGGGCCAACCACCTCGACGATGGCGGCGAGATCGGAAAAGGCCTGGAGCGTTTCCAGGCCTACCACGACCTCACTGGCACCGCAGGAGAGCACTTCCAGCGCCCCGCCCGGCAGGTTGGTTCCGGCGTCGACCAGCAGCGCGCCGGCGAACCCGGTGTGGAACTCAGCTAGCTGCCGAAGCAGCGATCGCTGGAGTGCACCGCCCTGGATTGCATCTAGATCAGCGACGTAGCACTCATGAACTCCGAGGACGGCGTGAAACGCACGCAGCAAGGCAACCGCGTCTCCGGTGCGGTCCGGCACCAGGTCCGATGCCAGGGGCCCGTAGTTGCTGCGGTCACCCGCCTGGGCGTGTACGGCCACGCCGCCGGCCAGGTCCAGCACGGGAATGATCTGCATGCGTGATCCTAGCCCGGCAGGAGGTGAATGACCATGTCACCCGCGATTCTGGGCTGGGACATAGGTGGCGTCAACACCAAGGTGACCCGGCTGGAGGCGGGCACCGATGGTCCTGTACTCCGCAGCATGTGCCTCCCGTTCGAGCTGAAGCATGACCCGGGCGCGCTGGCTGCGACACTGATCGAGGCCGCACGAGCAGTCAGTGGCGGTCCCGACGATTTGCATGCGGTCACCATGACCGCGGAGCTCTCGCAGGCCTTCCGTACCAAGCGCGAGGGCGTCGGATTCGTTCTCGACGCGCTCGAGGTCGCGTTCCCCGGGGCCATGCTCCACGTCTATACCGTTGAAGGCCGGTTCATCACGCCTCTGGAGGCGCGTTCGCTGCCCTTGTCGGTTGGCGCGGCCAACTGGGCGGCCACGGCCCGCTTAGTGGCTCGATCGGTCCCCTCCTGTATCCTCCTCGACGTGGGGACCACATCGGCGGATCTCATCCCGATCGTGAACGGCCAGGTGGTCGTGCAGGGACTCACCGATCCGGCGCGGTTGCTCAGCGGAGAGCTGGTCTACACCGGCGCCCTTCGCACTCCGGCAGAAGCGGTAGCGCCCCGGGTTCCCCTTTGGGGTGGGAGCGCCGGCGTCTCCGCCGACGGGTTTGCGCTCATCGGTGACGCTCACCTCTGGCTCGGGCGTCTGAGTCCTGGCGACTACACCTGCCGCACTCCGGACGGCCGGCCCCCTACCCGCGAGTATGCGGGCGAGCGCCTGGCGCGTACCGTGTGCGCCGACCGCGACATGTTGGACGACTCAGCGCTCGACGCTATCGCCCGCGCCCTCGCGGATGCTCAGGTCCGTGCCGTTGCCGCGGCACTCGAGCGCATTCTGAAGCGTTGGCCCGTCATCACCACCGCCGTGGTGGCTGGTCTGGGCGATTTCATCGCGGTCGAGGCCGCGGAGACCGTGCGACTGGAGATCGTGCGGCTGGCTGACCGCCTGGGGCAGCCGGCCCGCACCGCTCCCGCGGCCGCGGTGGCCTGGCTTCTCTGGCATACCATGGAAGCGGGTGGATGAACCCACCCTCGGTTCCGTTCAGCGTGATCAAGATCGGCGGAGGGCTCGCGGCGGTACCCGGCGCGCTGGACCGCGTGTGCCAGGCGGTATCGGCGTCGGCGTTTGATCATCGCATCCTGGTCGTGCCCGGTGGAGGAGCCTTCGCGAACACGGTGCGGGAATTCGATCGCACCATTGGTTTGTCATCTGACGCCGCACACTGGATGGCCATCCTCGCCATGGATCAGTACGCTCATGTGCTCGCCGAGCGTATCCCTGGCGCCACGCTGATCGAGGAGCCCGGAGCTCTGCTCCAGGCTCTGGCATCGAGTGGCGTAGTTGTACTGGCGCCGTATCGCTGGATGCGCTCCGCCGATGTCTTGCCCCACAGGTGGGAAGTCACCGGCGATAGCATCGCGGCTTTCGTGGCTGGCGCGGTGGATGCATCTCGCCTGATCCTGATCAAGCCGGCAACCGGGCTCTCGGACCCGGTAGACCCCTATTTCGGCACGACCCTGCCGGCGGGGTTGCCCTACTTCACTATCGGGTGGGATCGGATAGACGAGCTGGCGGCGCGCCTCAGCGGCTAGGCGAGCGCTGCTGCCGGCGGGCGCCGGCCCCGTGTGTCCCGCGCTTGCGGGCAAGATGCTCTTCGAAACGATCGGCTGGCACCGGGCGACCCACCAGGTAACCCTGGATCTCGTCGCAGCCTTGCTTCTGCAGCAGACTCAAATGTGCCTCGGTCTCAACCCCCTCAGCGATCACTCTCAACCCCAGCGCGTGCCCCATTGCGATGATCGCCGTGGTGATGGCCGCGTCGTCCGGATGAATGGCGATCTCCCGGATGAAGGAGCGGTCGATCTTCAGGGTGTCCAGGGGAAAATGCTTCAAATAGCTGAACGACGAGTAGCCGGTGCCGAAATCGTCCACCGCGAGGTGGAGACCCATGGCCCGGAGAGCGTGCAGGGCCTCGGTACCTTCCTTGTGGTGATTGACCAGGACGCTCTCGGTGAGCTCCAGACTGAGATACCGAGGCTCGAGTCCGCTCAACTGGAGCGCGCGGCTGACCGTCTCGGTGAGTCGCCGCTTGAGCTGCCGGCTGGACAGGTTCACTCCGACCCGGATGCGTGGCAACCCGGCGTCCTGCCAGGCTTTGTTCTGCAGGCAGGCGGCCTGGAGAATCCATTCGCCCATGGGAACGATCAGGCCATTCTCCTCGGCGATAGGAATGAATTCCGCCGGCAGGAGGAGCCCGAGCTCGGGGTGGCGCCAGCGTAGCAGCGCCTCGGCGCCCACCACGGTGCCGGTGTACGCGTCGACAATGGGCTGGAAATGCACCTCGAACTCGTTCCGGTCGAGCGCCCGGCGCAGATCGTTCTCCAGGGTGAGCCGCTGGAGCGCCGTGGTGGTCATGGACTTGGAGTAGGTCTGGTAGCTGTTCCCCCCCTGTTCCTTGGCCTTGTACATGGCGGTGTCGGCGTGCATCAGCAGCGTATCCAGGTCCTCGCCATCGAACGGATAAATGGCGATGCCGATGCTGGCGTTGATGAAGATTTCATGGGTGCCAACCCGGATCGGATGCGCAAAGCTGCTGATGATTCTTCGCGCGAGCTTTGCCGCATCCTGAGGGTCGTTCAGACCCGGCATGATGACGGTGAACTCGTCACCACCCAGGCGCGCCACCTCCGGAGCCAGGGTGGCGAACGCCGGCCCTACTTCGTCCTCCCGCTCGCGGCAGCAGGAACGGAGCCGTGACGCGACGTGCCGGAG